>JBBIRG010000007.1:2561-19393 GCA_037441945.1 Bacteroidota bacterium
TGCTCTTCCGATCTCATTGGGCGAAATGCCGGTTAAAATCGCCCGGCGCTTCCAGCGCTTTTTCAAATTCGGCGATGGCGGTCTGCATTCTCGCGGACATAATTTCCTGAAGTCCCGGAATTGTTGAGCGTGTCATTCTTTTTTTAGTCGTTCCCTCCAGACGCCTGAGTTTGTGGCTTTCGCTGGGATTGATCAGGGTAATGGCGATTCCCGACTTGCCGGCCCGTCCTGTCCGTCCGATGCGGTGAATGTAACTGTCGGTTTCGGGCGGCATGGAAAAATTGATTACATGCGTGAGGTTGTGGACGTCGATTCCTCGCGCCGCGACGTCGGTGGCGATTAACAGGCGGACGCCTCTGGATTTGAACTTTCGCATGACATGATCGCGCTGTTCTTGGTTCATGTCGCCGTGCAGGGCTTCCGCTTTGAATCCCTTCAGGACAAGCTGTTCAGCGATCTCTGCCGTCTGAATTCGTGTCTGGCAAAAAATAATCGCGTACATATCCGGCGCATGGTCAATCAACCGGCAGAGCGCCTCGAACTTGTGTTTTTCCTTGACAATGTAATATAATTCCTCGGTACTGGCGATGGTCGCCGTATTATGTTTAATGCGGATTTCTTCCGGATCGTTCATGAATTTCGATGCGATAGAACGGATCATTCCGCTCAGCGTCGCCGAGAACATCCATATCTGGCGCTGTTCAGGGGCATGCGTGAGAATGGCGTCGATTTCTTCCAGGAAACCGCGATCGAGCATTTCGTCGGCCTCATCGAGGATGAAATGCCGGATGCCGGACAAGTCCAGCGATCCGCGGTGCAGGTGATCAATCGCGCGGCCCGGCGTTCCCACGACTATATGGCATCCCTGTTTCAGTTGTTTCAGCTGAATGGTGATGGGCTGGCCGCCATACACCGCCGTGATTTTCATTTTTTTGTACTGCGCGATACGGCTGAGTTCCGCTGTGATCTGAACCGCCAGTTCCCGCGTGGGAGCAAGTATGATCGCCTGCACGCGTGAAACAGATGTATCGATTTGCTGGATAAGAGGAATGCCGTAGGCTGCTGTTTTTCCGGTTCCCGTCTGCGCTTGTCCGATAAAATCGCCCGTGTAATCCAACAGCACCGGCAAGGCTTGGGACTGGATTTCAGAAGGTTTCACATATCCCATTTCGGCTATGGCTCTGAGGATATCCGGATCAATCGCGTATTTCGTAAACGTACCCATGAGATTCTTTCAATTAATATAATTGATGAAATAATACGTAAATTGTACAGAGGCATATTCTGCGGAATATAGGCTATTTTTGCAGTTATGCTAATAAATTATTCTTTAAAAAAAAAACCGTCCGAAAATCATGCGTTTTAAGGAAACTGCGTTTTTTTGATGATGATCAAGGAAAGATCGTCATAACTTTCCGCGCCGGCCGTAAACCGGCCGATCTCGCCGATCAGCGATTCCCCGATCTGTGTTACCGGTAAGGAAGAGGAGCGCGCGATAAAATCTTTCAGTCGTTCGATTCCGAAGAAATCCCCGTTCCGGTTGCAGGCTTCCGTGACGCCGTCGGAGTAAATGAAAAAAACATCACCGGGCGACAGTACGATCTGTTTTTCGATGAAACGGCATCCCGGGGAAAGGCCCAGCGCGGGATCGCCTTTCTCCATTTCGGTGATGCCTTGTCCGGAAACGTGAAGCGCGGGCAAATGGCCGGCATTGACATATTGAATGATGCCGGAATCAGAGGAAAGCCTGACAATCGTCATCGATGCAAAAATGGACGGAATGCTGTCGCGGCAGAAAATACGGTTGATTTGACCGCATAATTCGGATAAATCCGCCGTATCGCTGAACAGCGCGCGGAGCGTGGCCTGAAGTTTCGCCGTCAGCAGGGCCGCGCGTAAACCCTTGCCGGCAACGTCGGTAATGGCCGCGCCCGCGAGGGAATCGGATAATCGAAGGAAATCCACCATATCGCCGCCCACTTCATTCGCCGGACGGGTATACAGCCATAACGACCAGCCGGTAAAATCCGGATTGCGGTCGGGCATCAGCGCCGCCTGGATTTGCCGTCCGGCTTCCAGTTCCTCTTTAGCCAGTGACTTATCTTTCAGTTCGAGAAGCAGCACAAAAACGATCAGTGCAGCGCCCCAGACGCCGTTGTCCGAAAAAGGTGAAGGTCCGATCTGCAGCGTTACCGCGTTGATATTCTGCGCGATGCCCGCGGCGACC
The DNA here is from genome assembly GCA_037441945.1 of Bacteroidota bacterium. Lineage (GTDB taxonomy): Bacteria > CLD3 > CLD3 > SB21 > JBBIRG01 > JBBIRG01. The sequence continues at coordinate 4,789 of JBBIRG010000007.1, forward strand.
ATCAACCGGCGGATCGGCGACAGCTTGAAAAACATGCTCTTCAGGAGCCAGCCGGTAAAGTAAATCCACCGTTTCACAATTCCCATTCTTCTCAGCCGGTTCTGCGTTTCCGGGTCTAGGTAAAAATCGCGGAACGCGCGGAACTCTCGGTGAAGCTCATCAATGTGGTTGACGGCGGACAGGTCCTTTTTGAGGCGGTGAAACAACCTGTTTTCGTGTGGATTTTTCTTATTATCCGTTTTCATCGTTTTTCTGTTCTGAATTATACGTTTGATATCCGGAATAGTTGCCGTCTGTATCCGGTGTTTTTAACCGGATTCCGTTCAAGTGTAAATATGTCATCGGAATAACGCATCGTACTTATCGGGTTCAGTCGCAGGGGGTATAAACACCAACAAAAAAAACATAACGGTATAATTTTATTAATACAAGATTTTTCTCCGCCATCCTTCGACGCGGCTCACGACAAGTCTGCGGATCGAAATGATACCCTTCGGGTGACACTGGGCAAGTCCCGATAAACACAAAACACCATATTAAACTATTGCGGAATGGATAGTCGCCGGATTGAGTTCAAATCAGCGAGTAATAAGTGAAGCTTACCGGCGTATTACGTGAAACCATAAGTAAACCCTTCTGCGCGCCCTTTACAACGAAATAAAAAATTTGCAGAACAAATAATTATTAGTTATATTTTTTTTCAATGTGTTAACAATCAATCAGGAAAAAAAATGTCCGATTACCCCGCAATTATCCGATCTGTCATCAGTGATTCCATCTCCTGCAAAGAAGAATTGCTGAAAAAATCCGACCTGCACGAGCGCTTATCCGCTGTCGTACGTAGAATCGTGGAAGCGTACCGGAACGATAAAAAAGTGCTGTTTTGCGGGAACGGCGGAAGCGCGGCCGACGCCCAGCATCTGGCGGCGGAATTATCCGGTCGTTTTTACCTTAACCGCAAGCCGCTGCAGGCTGAAGCGCTGCATACCAACACATCGCATCTGACCGCGGTCGGGAATGATTTTTCCTTTGAAGAGATTTTTTCTCGGCTGGTGGAAGCGAACGGCCGTCAGGGCGATATACTGATCGCGATCTCGACTTCCGGCAATTCAGCGAACGTTCTGCGTGCCATCGAAACAGCGATCGGGATCGGAATGATTACCGTGGGATTGACCGGCGCGTCCGGCGGAAAAATGAAAGATCATTGTCATTACCTGCTTAACGTTCCATCCGGCGATACGCCGCGGATCCAGGAAATGCATATTCTGCTGGGACATATTTTGTGCCTGCTCGTCGAAGCCGAATTATTCGGACCGTCAAAAAACGCTATTTAAAACCGATCCATTATAAACGCGGAGAATGCCATGCGACCCAGAATCACGTTAGCGGAAACGAAGTCTTCGGATTTTACACTGAACCGCCGCCGGGGCGTTTATTATGACATCAGCGAGGTCATGAAAGCCGCGCCGTATGACCTGCCGGACGATGAACTTTCTTTTTTCGAAAAACTGGACCTGATTTACCGTACGATGTGCGGCATTCTGTTTAACTTCGTACCGACATCGGGCCATCCGGGCGGCAGTCTCTCTTCGGGGCGCATCGTTGAAGGGCTTCTGTACAATCGCATGGATTATGATTTTACGAATCCTGATATTTCCGGAAACGACATCCTGTGTTACGCGGCCGGCCACAAGGCAATGGGCCTTTACGCGATGTACGCTCTGCGCAACGAGCTGATCCGCGTGAGCAATCCCTCCCTGCTGGCTCCGGAAAAGCGCCAGTTGCGGTTTGAGGATCTGCTCGGCTTCCGCCGCAATCCCACCCAGGAAACGCCTCTGTTTCAGCAGTTTCATTCCAAGGCGCTGGACGGGCATCCGTCGTGCATCGTTCCGTTTGTCAGGACGGCGACCGGCCCCAGCGGCATCGGCGTACCCGCGGCGTTCGGAATCGCTTTGGGCGCGTTAGACCTGTATCCGTCCGACCCGCCGGTCGTTAACGTCATCGAAGGCGAAGGCGGCATGACGCCGGGCCGCGTCCATGAAGCGCTCGCGGCCGCTTCCTCCGCGCAGCTGCACAATATCATCATGCACGTGGACTGGAACCAGTCGTCCATTGATTCCGACCGCGTCACCGCGGAAGCCGGCCAGCCGGGCGATTACGTGAAGTGGACGCCGCCGGAACTCCTGCATGTTCACGACTGGAGCGTCATTTACGTGCCCGAGGGTCATAATTACAAACAGATCTTTGCCGCGCAGCAATTGGCGTATTCGCTTGACTCCAAAATTCCGGTAGCCGTTGTTTACAGAACAGTCAAGGGCTGGTCGTACGGCATCACCGGCAAAGGATCGCACGGCGCGGGTCATAAATTCTGCTCTGAGGAATTTTACCAGTTCATCAGCGGGTTTGAAAAAGAATTCGGCGTGCAATTCCCGCGTTTCAACGGCGATAAATCTTCCGTCAATGTCGAAAAAACGTTCTGGGATACGTTATGCGTCATCCGCGACGTTATCGCGAAGGAAAAGACGCTGACCGCGAAAGCCGCCGAGAAAGTTGCCGCCGCGAAAGAACGGCTCGCGAAAAGAAATCCGCAGAAACGGGCTGACGCGCCGGTTCTCGGAAAATTATATGAAAAAGACGTCCGCCCGGAAAACACGCCCGCTGAACTGACTTTGACGCCGGGCAAATCGGTCACGCTTCGAGCCCAGCTGGCTTCGGTGATGAATTACCTGAACAAGAAAACCGGCGGGGCGATTATCGGAACCGCGGCGGACCTGTTCGGATCAACGAGCATCTCCGGGCTGAACGACGGTTTCCCGAAAGGCTGGTACAACGCCGTTACAAACCCCGGATCGCGGCTGCTGCCCGTCGGAGGCATCTGCGAAGACGCGATGGGAGCGTTTATGCACGGGCTCGCGTCGTTCCGGAATCATATCGGGATGTCGTCGTCGTATTCGGCGTTCATTGCCGCCATGGAACACACAGCCGCGCGCTGTCACGCGATCGGACAGCAGAATTACTGGGAAATCACAGGTGAACAGTTCATGACTTGGATCATGATCAACGGCCATGCCGGTCCGAAAACCGGCGAGGACGGACCCACGCACGCCGACCCACAGGCGCTGCAGCTGCTCATGGAAAATTTTCCACAAGGAAAACTGATCACGCTGACGCCATGGGACGCGCAGGAAATCTGGCCGTTAACGGTCGCCGCCCTTCAGCTTCGTCCGGCGATTCTCGCGCCGTTCGTTTCCCGGCCCGAAGATTTGGTTGTTGACCGCGTAAAAATGAATCTGCCCCCGGCCGAAGCCGCCGTCAAAGGCGTTTACGCTATACGCAAAGCGGACATGAAACGCAAGCCTTATCACGGAACGCTGGCGCTTCAGGGCAACGCCGTCGCCGTGATTTTTGTGAACGAAGTGCTCGGAAAAATTGACGCGCAGGGACTGAACATGAATGTCTATTATGTGACCAGCGCCGAACTGTTTGAAATGCTGCCGCAGGAAGAACAGGAAGCAATTTTCCCGGAACATCAGAAAATGCACGCCTTCGGCATGACCGATTTCACGCTGCCGACGCTGTACAAATGGATCCGTTCCGACGAAGGTCTGCGCCGGACCTTGTATCCGTTCCGCAAAGGTCATTACCTCGGCAGCGGTTCCGGAGCGAAAGTGTTGGAAGAAGCCGGCATTCACGCCGACGGCCAGATGAAGGCGATACTCGATTACGCGAAATGGATGGAATCAGGAAACAGATAATTCGTTGGTCGGCAACCGCCGGAACTATTATAAGACGCAATTGATAAAGTGCGGGTACTCCCGTTACAAAGGGCATGCCGGCGGACGATAAAAATAAATCGCTATTTGATTGATTATCAGGATTCGCCGACTCATCATAAACCATTACGAAATTCAATGTCCCTTTTTCATGAACACGAAGAAAGCTATAACGCAAAGGCGGACAAAACCGTCAGCTCGAAAAGCCCGCTGGCGGAGCGCGTACGGCCGAAACGGCTGGAAGAAATTGTCGGACAGGAGCATATTCTCGGAAAAGGCAAGGCGCTCCGGTCGCTGATCGAATCGGGCAAATTAGTGTCCATGATTTTCTGGGGACCGCCCGGAACCGGGAAGACAACGCTCGCCCGCGTCATCGCGCATGAAACGAAATCCAAATTCGTGTCGCTGAGCGCCGTGGATTCCGGCGTCGCCGAAGTTCGCAAAGTCATTCAGGACGCGCAGGCGCTCCGGAAAATGACCGGGGAACGCCTACTGCTGTTTATTGACGAAATCCACCGCTTCAACAAATCCCAGCAGGACGCCCTTCTGCATTCGGTGGAAGAAGGCGTGATCACGCTGATCGGCGCGACGACCGAAAATCCGTCTTTCGAGGTGATCGGCGCGCTGCTGTCGCGGTGCCGCGTCTTCCGGCTCGAAGACCTCAGCGCGGACGATCTCCGGTTGATAGCAAGCCGCGGGCTGGAACAGGATGTCATTCTGAAAGAAAAAAACATCGTCATCGAAGATACGGAAGCCCTTATTTTCTATGCCGGCGGCGACGCGCGGAACCTGCTGAATACGCTCGAAATCTGCGCGGAATTGTGCCGGACAGGGAACGACAACCGATGCCGGATTACCAAAGACATTATCATCGATGCCTACCAGCGGAAAAATATCGCCTACGACTGGGCGGGCGAAATGCATTACGATACCATCAGCGCGTTCATTAAAAGCGTCCGCGGCAGCGATCCCGACGCGGCGCTGTATTATATGGCGCGCATGCTGGAAGGCGGCGAAGACCCGAAATTCATCGCACGGCGCATGATCGTTCTGGCCTCCGAGGACGTCGGCAACGCCGATGTTTACGCGCTGACGCTAGCCGTTTCCGCGTTCACCGCCGTTGATTATATCGGCATGCCCGAGGCGCGTATCGTGCTCGCCCAGTGCGCTGCGTACCTGGCCTCCTGCCCAAAAAGCAACGCGGCCTACATGGGCGTCGAGGCCGCCATACGGGATGTTAAAAACGAAGAACTTTACCCGGTTCCGCTCCACCTGCGCAACGCCCCGACGAAAATGATGAAAGGCATGGATTACGGGAAGGGCTATAAATACGCACATGATTTCAACGACCGGAATGAGGAACATTTCGCCGACCAGGACTATCTGCCGGAGGAAATGAAAGAGCGGATTTATTACCATCCGACCTCAAACGGATCCGAGAAAAAAATCCGCGAACGGCTGGAACGACTGTGGCCCAAAAGACATAAATCTTGATACGATGATAATCTTTCCAACACGCCTGGCGGGTAGAACATGAGCATAAAAACACGTCTTTTACTTTTGCTGACGTCCGTCCTCACATGCTTCAGCCTGATCTTTATTTTTTTCTGGAAGATCGACCAGGGGCGTATGGAACGCCTGATTGACTCTAAAAAAAAGGAAAAAGAACTGCTCCTCGACCGTTCCATTGCGTTGATTCAAAAATCGCTGGAAATGTTTGTCTATGATTATTCGTACTGGGACGAGATGCTTTATTTCACGAAGAATCCGGATCCGGTGTGGGCCTATGTGAACATAGACATGGTGATGCCTACTTTCGACGCGCAGGCGGTCTGGATTTTTAACAAGGATCGCCAGCTGGTTTTTTCCACACAAAACGCGGAAGATACCACACTGCTGAATTTTCCCCTTTCCGACCGTGCTCTTTCGGTTATTCAGGGACAGAGATATTTTTCTCATTTTTTTGTCTGGAACGGGGATCAGCTTGTTGAGGTTTACGGAGCGCCGCTACAGCCGAGTGATGATAACAAACGGATCACGGAACCGCAGGGCTCTTTTTTTGCGGGCCGGTTATGGAATGAAAAATTCATCGAGCAGCTGGAAGAAATCAATAATACGATAATCCGGATCGACCGGAATTTAGCCGATTCAGCGGAAATCAGAATGGAAACGATCCATTTTCACCGGACCTTATACGGCTGGGACAGCGCGGCGGTGGCGGCGGTGCATAATGAATTTCACAGTCAGGTCATCGCTGAAGTTAACCGCTTGTCACAGTATCAGGTCGGTTTACTGGCGCTGTTCGGTTTGTCTTTTATCATAACCATAATCGTTTTTATCCAGCGCTGGGTTGTTTCGCCTATGAATCAGTTTTCCCTTGTCCTGAAAAACGAGAATACGGCGGACCTGAAAAATGTTCAGAAGCAATCGCTGGAATTGCGTCAGCTGGCTGAATTGATTGAAAGTTTTTTCAGGCAGAGGGATGAACTGGTTAAAGGATGTCATACGCGTAAACAGGCCGAACAGGATTACCGGAGCCTGTTTGATTTCGCGCATGACGCGATCATGGTCGTTGATCCCCTGAAGATGACGGTCCAGCGTGTCAATGAGGCCTGGATCAAACTTTACGGTTACCGACCCGAGGAAATGGGCGGTTTTCTGCTGGCGATTATCTGGCCGCACCCGGCAATGATCCGGCGCCTGATCGAGGACGTGCGGCGGTACGGTTCGGCTGCGCGGTTTGAGGCGCGCCACCTGAACCATGAACGGAAAGAAATCGTTGCGGAAATCAACGCCCGCATGATCCAGTACCGTTCGGAGGAAGCCCTGTTATGCGTATGCAGGACATGACGGAAATGCGCATGATCGAATCCCTGCAGTTGTCGCACAATATCCTGATGCGCGTGCGCAACTTGGTGCTGGTGTCCAACGCGCAGGGGCATATCGTATACGCCAACCACGCGGTCAAGGAAATGCTGGGATTCGAGCCGCATGAAGTCCTGGGCGACGGCTGGTGGAAACTGACCCGCGACGATCAAAACGGACTCATGGAAAAGGAAAGTATCCGCAAAGCCGCGGCAGACAGGTCGGAACTGATAACCGTTCCGTATGAACGCTGGCTCAAAGATCGCTGGGGAAAACGGCGCTGCATTATCTGGTCGGATTCGCCGGCGCCGGGGAACCTGCTCATCGGCGTGGGTTATGAAATCACCGATCGCATCCAGGCTCAGCGCGCGCTGGAGGCCAGCGAACAGCGGTACCGATTTATGTTTGATCATATTCCGTTTCCGATGATTATTTACCAGATCGGTAAATATGCAGTGATCGCCGTGAACCTTTCCGCCCGGGAATTATTCGGAATAACAGAAACAGAAACGAATATGGCGCTCATCGGCGACTGGCTGGAACAAACGGGATGGGACATCGCTGCCGGAACGCCGGAAATCACGGTGCGGCCGTTCCGCAGGCACGACGGTACGCTCGTTGAAATCGACATGCAGAGCAACGACTTTGAACTGGCCGGCCAGTGGTACCGGCTGGCCATCCTCACCGACCGCACCGCGAAGGAACAGTATGAACAGGCGGATTTGCGTTTCAAAGAACACAAATCGCGGCTCAGCGGCGTCATCGGCGCGCTTGAGGACGAGCGGCGGCGCATGGCAAGCGAACTGCACGACGGGCTAGGGCAAATTCTCTCCGCCGCGAAACGCATGCTGGAAAGCCTGACCGATGAATCAACGGAAAATACCTCTCATCCGGAACGACTGTCCATGGTCATGAAAATGCTCGACAGCGCCATGGCGGAAACCAAAACCATCGCTTTCAATTTGCTGCCCCGCGCGCTGGAAGATTACGGGCTCTTCAACGCCGTGGAAAACCTCCTCAACCAGGTTTTTGCAGGTTCCGGCGTGAAAGTGAGTTTTCAAATCCATGACATGCCCCCGCGGATGACCTATCCGATGGAACTTGCGCTCTACCGTATCGTGCAGGAAGCCGTCAACAATATCATCAAGCATGCCCGAGCCGGTGAAGTGTCCGTCCAGTTTGTCGGACATGAATCGGTTGTCATCCTGACCGTCGAAGACAACGGAAAAGGGTTCGATCCGAATCAGCCGTCAATAGGCATGGGTTTACGCGGAATGAAAGATCGTGTTGCATATTTGGACGGAATTTTGCATATTGACAGTATGTTGGACAAGGGGACGTCCCTCGTCATCGAAATACCAAAACCCGAGGTACTATGAACCAAAAAATAACCGTGCTTGTGGTGGACGATCATCCGGTTGTCCGCGATGGTATCAAAATGCTGCTGAGCAAACAACACGATATTTACGTTGTCGGCGAGGCAAGCGACGGAACGGACGCGATTGCCAAGACGCGGCTGTTCAAGCCGAGCGTCGTGCTGATGGACGTTTCCATGCCGGGGATGAACGGCGTTGACGCGACGACACAGATCATCCAGAAATTCCCTTACACCAAGGTGCTCGCGCTGACGATGATTGAGGAATCCGGATATGTCGGAAAAATGATTGAGGCGGGCGCCAGCGGTTATTTGCTGAAAGACGCCGGCGGCGAGGAAATTGTTAAAGCGATACGGCGGGTTGCCCAGGGCGAAACCTATTTCAGCCAGAAATCCTATGAACTGATCGGCCAATATTTGTCCCAGAGCGCGGCGACCGCGGCCGAACCCAAGGAAAACCGTCTTGAAGTTCTTACGAAGCGGGAGCGAGAAATTTTAAATCTGATCGCCAAGGGAATGACCTCGCAGGAAATGGCAAAACAACTGTTTCTCAGTCCGCGTACCGTTGAAACGCACCGGGCAAACATCATGCACAAACTGCATATCCATACTACCGCCGGCCTGATCCGATTCGCATACGACAACAAAATTTTCGGCGAGGAAGAAGCGTAAAATACACTTAGTAATCATACTTATCTTAGCCTAATAAAAAAAATACTAAAAATATAGTATTGTATATAAGCCCCATTTCTAATTAACATGGGCTTAGCTGATGATGATAAATATCTTTCGCCTTTTATTAAATATTTTTGACGATTAGGGCGTTAGAAGGGTATGAATATAAATATAGTAACGAAAGACAGCGGCTAAAAAATGATAGAAAACGGCAAATGGTAAAATTTTTCACGGAGATATCAAGAGGTGAATAAGCATAATAATCATTTACAGGAAGCGACTATGAAATTTAGATTCAGATATTTAACGCTGATCTTACCGATGTTGCTCTTATTCTCGGGTATTTCTACTTCTCAGTCGATAACTTCGGTTGTAGTATCGCCTCCCTCAACCAATACTCCGGGAACATACACTATTACGGGCACGCTCGATAATAATGCAGCGGCAAACCTTGACGCGAATTTGGACAGCATTATCATTGTTTTTAATGACAGCACCACCGTCCCTGCAACGATTGATCCGTCCAGAGTAACCGTAAATAATACAGCTTCGAATGCCGTAGAAGTCAGCGGAGTGGGAAATCGCAGAATAGCTATTCTGACGCCGGTCAATATAAGAAAGGATGGCGGTACACCGGGACAGTTCACGATCGTTTTCCATTTAGCAGTCCCCATCACCAATCCTCAATGGGCGGGTCAGTACAGGTTAAGACAATTTACTTCGAAAAATCCTCTTCCTGTCGTAATTTCGCCGGCCTTCACAATTACAGCCTCATCGTCAACAGTCAGCTCGGCTGGAGTAACGCCGAATCCGTCTGTAGCGAATATACCGGCGGCTTATACCGTGAACTTTAATGTCGGTTCCGGCGGCGGGCTGACTACTGCCAGCACTATCACCATTGCTTTTCCGCTGCAAACAACGATACCCGACGGCGCCTTATCCGGCGTGACGGTGAACGGCACTCCGGCAACGGCTTCCTCATTGCGCGATACCGTTATCATTTACTGTCCGGTCGCTGTCGCTGCCAATAGTTCAGTCACGGTTCGGTTTGGAATCGGGAGCGGAATCGTCAATCCGCCGGCTGGACTATACACGCTTGCGGTCAGAACAAGCGCCGAGAACTCTTTTGTCAATTCTGCCTTGTATACGATAACGACTGCCGACCAAATGTCTATCACGGCTGTCGGCGCGAATCCCTCAACGGTGAATGCAACCGCCGCATATTCACTGGAGTTCTACACAAGTTCCACCGGAGCGCTGTCGGCGTTAAATGATTCCATTATTTTTATTTTTCCGTCCAATACCTATGTGCCGAATGAAATAACGCAATCGCTGATTACTATTTCAAGCGGAGGTTTCAGCGACGCCGTAGCGGGAGTTGCCATCAGGAATCAAAACAGAGCCGATGATGATACGTTGTATCTGAAAGTGCCGATAAATATCGGCAATTCTTCCTCGGTCGGCATCACAATTTCATCCGGCGCGGGCATCCTGAATCCGTCCGTACTCGGAAATTATTACATCACGCTCAGGACCACGAAAGATATAACGCCCGTAACATCCGGCGCTTACGGCATTACCAACGCGACAACCAGTGTGTCCAGCGCGATCGTCACGCCAACACTTACCGCTGTCAGTGTCCGCTCACCCTACAGGGTTGAATTTAATCTGGGAGCGCGTGGCCGCCTAAAACCGAATGCGAGTACCATCACACTAAATTTTGATGCCGCCTATACTTTGAGCGGTATTCGGAGCCATTATGATTCGACTTTTATATCCTTTGGCGGGGGAGTTTATCATTGGGTTGATACGAACAATATTGCAATTAATACTACTCTAAAAACCATTCAGATTACTTCGCCAGCGAATGTCTATTCGAATAACGGCGATAATGTCGTTATTCTGCTGAAGAGAAAAGTAGGCCTTCAACCGATTTTGAATCCGGCAATGGCTAATAACTATACCATAGGTGTGTCCACGAGCGTTGAAATTTTACCGGTTAACTCACAGAGTTATTATATTGGCGGCACGGCAATTACCCTAAACAGTGTAACGTTGACGTCATATGGGGTGAATAACATCTCTGGGTATACGTTCAACATAACGACGACCCAACAATTAAAGGGACCCACTGACGACTGGGTGCAGATTGTATTTCCCGACAATACAACATTAGATACAACAGCCCTAAAGGTAGCAGGAAATGTCACCATAAACGGAACAAACGCAACTGTTTCGGTTAGCCTTACTACCCGCACAGTCACAGCCAGAGTGGGCGCGAACGTCAATCCAGGAACATTTAATGTGGTTATATTGGCGGCTGCCAATACAAGAAATCCTCCAGTGCCGAGCAACACATTTTACAAGGTTACCATGAAAACCAGCCAGGATTTGCAGCCCGTTATATCGTCGCCCTACGCCATTGTTGGGAACAATACAGCGGCTACACCGGTTTCAGCAACGGCTAGTCCCTCAGTCATTAATGCCTTCAGTTCGGTATATACGGTCAATATGCGCGCGACTACAAATGGTCGTTTGGTGGGAGGAACACCTGCCGGATCCAGCGCGATTGATATCACATTCGGGCCCAGAACCCGCGTCCCTTCTTTTATAACGCCATCCAGCGTAAAAATAGGCGGACAAGCCTGTGAAACAGTTAATGTCCTGAGAAGCGGTGTGGATAGCGGCAGAGTCAGAATATTTATGCCCAATGGTTTTGTTATAGAAAATAACGTACCGTTTTCTGTTGTATTTGATTCTTCCGCCCGGCTGGATAACCTTAATCCTCAGGGAACGAGTCAAGTACGTGTTAGAACCACATCCGATACTGTGACGGCAATTGGTAGCTATACGCTCACTTTAACCCAGGCGATGTATATAACATCCGTAGTGCCCACGCCGTCAACCGTTAACGCGAAGGCGGGTTATTCCATTAAATTCACAACCGGTTCGTCTGGAGCGCTATTGCAAGGCGATACAATATATATTTTGTTCCCTTCTAATACGTATCTTCCTCCTACATTCAGTAAAAATGACGTAACGATTAATGGGTTGAATCCTCTGGCAAATCCGCTGGTAGTAGGAGACACTTTAAAGGTAACTGTTCCTCAGCCGGGGGGCATCACTAATTTAACGGCAGTAACGGTTTTAATTAATTCTACAGCGGGTGTTCTGAATCCTACCCTTGTAGCGACAACTTATACCATGAGAATAAGAACAAAAGCAGAACCCGCTTTGGTAACCTCGCCCGCCTACAGTACGACGACGGCAACCACTACAGTCAGTACGCCCTATTTTTACTTAACTGATCAAAGGCTGAACGTTTGGACACCCTATACTGTAATCTTTAAAGTCGGGGCAAACGGACGATTATTAGCGGGAACAAGCACCATCACTATCTCAGTCGGCTCACAACAATCAATCAGCACAACCTCGGCGGCCGATTATGACAGTGTCTTTATAACAGCAAATGGTGTTTCTGTGAAGGTTCCGAATAATTCAAGCTTTATAACATTCACAAGTTCAAAAGTATTTACATTAAGGGTGCCTACTGGTCTGACTATTAGGAACGGAGATGAAGTCCGGATAGACATTAATCGGATTGGCACGCCCGATTTACTGCATACTGGGGTTACACCTGGTAGTTATAACGGCGCTGTCAGGACGAGCGTTGAAAACACTTACGTGACTTCTCACCCCTATGAAGTATCAGACCAGCCTCCCGTGTCGAATATTTTAGTATCTCTTTTCCCCGATACAGTCAACGCTGTTTCAAGCGATACCGTAAGATTTAAAGTTACAGCTTTAAATGCTGGAGGAACCGTGACAATTACGTTTCCCAATAACACCTTCATTCCGGTATCCATCCCTGTAACGGCAGTTAGACTAGCGCTTGGCAACAGTTCAACATTTTCCAATGCGTCTGCTGTTTCCACAAACCCATCTCAGAGAACAATTACAGTTACAACACCGATCGCAGTACCCTCAGGAGGCGACACAACCCTGAAAATCGCTTTTACTACTAGCGCCGGCATACAAAATCCGTCTGTGAACGGATCCTATACTCTGCAGGTTAGAACAAGCACTCAAATTATTAACCGAACAAGCGCGCCTTATACGCTCAAGCCAACAACGACAACAGTTACCGATGCGTCATTATCCGTTACGCCTCCCTACCCTAACCTGATTGGCCGTTACGCATGGTCTTTCAATACAGGTAGCAGAGGGAGGTTGTTACCAGGAACGAGTACAATCATTATGATTTTTCCTTACGATGCTCTTTTCACCCAAGGCGTGCCGAGCACATCGAAAGTGACTATCAATTCAGTTCCCGCAGCCGCGCTGCAGTTAAAAGAAGGAACTTTGACAAATCCCGATACGCTGATTGCGACCGTTCCGTCCACGGTAACAATAGGAAATTTCACATCGGTAACCGTGATTATTGATTCAACCGCGGGTATTCAGAATGTGTCAACACTAGCTTCCAGAACCTACCAGATCTATACCAGCGTGGAACCCTATGCAATCGGTTATGATGTTTCGCTGCCTGTCGTGCTTTCCTACTTCAGGGCTGAACAGGAAAGCGGATCCGTCATCCTGAACTGGCGGACGGAAAGCGAAATTGAGAACGCTTTCTGGCTCATCCAGAAAGCCGATGTCGACGATCCGGAAAATGAATATCAATCTCTGTCTTATTCTACAATCGCCACGCTGAAAGGGCAGGGGACAACCACCACCGCCACGGATTATATCTGGTCAGACTCGGAAATCAAATCCGACCGTACCTACGCCTATCGCATTGTTGACGTGGCCTATAACGGCGCCATGACCTATCACGAACCTCAGAAGATAACGGTCACCGGACCGAAACAATTTGCGCTGTATCAGAACTATCCGAATCCTTTCAATCCGGTAACGACGATCAAGTATCAGCTGCCTTATGATTCAAAGGTCACCATAACCATATACAATGTACTGGGGCAGAAAGTGATGGAACTCATTGACCGGGAACAGGCGCAGGGTTTCTATTCCCTGACATGGAACGGCCGGAACGACCGCCTGTCAGCCGTTGCCAGCGGCTTGTATATTTACCGAATAAAAGCGAAATCCCTGAACGGCCGGAAAGAATGGTCGGCGACAAAGAAGATGCTGCTGCTGAAATGATGTAGTGAAAGATGAATTTAAAAAATCCTTCTGTGGTTAACGGAAGGATTTTTTTTTGACAGTTTTCAAGTTTATCGTTGCTATTTTCTGCCGCATAAACTATGTTTGGTTTTTTAGACAGGCCGCCCATGCTTCAGCGAAATATACCTTTTAAATTAATCAGTTCATATCAACCGGAGGGCGACCAGAAACAAGCGATCAGCCTGCTTCTCGAAGGTCTCCGGAAGGGTGTGAAGCATCAAACCCTGCTCGGCGTGACCGGCTCCGGAAAAACATTCACCATGGCCAACTTCATCGCGGCGTACAACAAGCCCACGCTGATTATCTCGCATAACAAAACGCTCGCCGCCCAGTTGTACGGGGAATTCAAACAAATTTTCCCTGAGAACGCCGTCGAGTATTTTATCAGCTATTACGACTATTACCAGCCGGAAGCGTATGTGCCTTCCTCCGACACGTTTATTGAAAAGGATTCTTCCATCAACGACGAGATCGAAAAACTCCGTCTCAAGGCGACCAGTTCACTGCTGGAACGGCGGGACGTTATCATCGTGGCGTCGGTGAGCTGCATCTACGGCATCGGTTCGCCGGAAGACTATAAAGATATGCTGCTGATACTTGAGAAAGGGCAGTCCATCCGCCGCCAGGCGGTACTGGAGCGGCTCATCGCGATGCAGTACAACCGGAACGATATTGATTTCAAGCGGGGAACATTCCGCGTCCGCGGCGATATCGTGGATATTTATCCGGCCTA
>JBBIRG010000008.1:0-10585 GCA_037441945.1 Bacteroidota bacterium
TCCCGCCGAGCGACCGGACTTTCCGCGAAAAGCTTTTCACCGCTTCATCGCCGTACTCATCCGACGGAGCCAGAATCGCGAACGTTTTGAGTTGCTTTTCGCGGACGGCAAAATCAGCCAGTATCTGGAACCGCATATCCCGGTCAATGTTGGCCTGGTATACATTGTCGCCGAGTTCCGTAAGACGGTTCAGCGCGGTATTCGGGGAAATGACGGGAACGCGGTATCGCTGGGCTTCGGCGGCGACGGCAATCATGGCGTATCCGCCGGGCGGGCCGATCATAAGGCTTAAACGGTCGGAATCCAGAAGCTCACGCGCTTTTTTCACACTGGTAATGATATCGGAATGATCGTCCAGAACATGCAGTTTGATTTTCGGTTCTTGATTCTGATTATACCGGTTCACCGCCAGCGCTATGCCCTCCAGCATTGGAATGCCGATGTCGCTGTCGTCGCCCGTCAGAGAAGCAATCACGCCGATATGCACCGCGCCCTCCTGCGCAGCCGACGCCCGGTTTTGCAGCGTCAGCAGATCCTTTCGCAACGGTTTCGGCAAAGAAGCCGCCGGTATGCCGGAAATCACCGACAACGCCTTCGCGCGCCGGTTCATAGATTCGTATTTCAAAGCCAGTTCCAGCTGAATCTTCGCCCGCATCGCCCCTTCCGCCGAATCGATAACTGCAGAAACGTCATCCACCGTCATGACATGCCGGATCATCTGAATCATCATGCTGTCGGCGGTTTTCTGTGAAGATGGATTTTGCGCGTTTTTCCGGACGTGTTCCATCGTTATGAATGCTGAACGAAAATCTCCCGAACGGTAAGCCGACTGAGCCAACACCCACATCGCCTGAATGCGGTATCCGGAAACGGGATAATCCGCGAGGAACTTTCCGGCGGCCTGACGGGATTTGTAATAATATCCAAGGCTTAAAAATGTTTTAGCCGTCATAACCGCAGAGGCTGAACGCAAAGAGCTAGCTGGAAATTCCGCCTGAAGCCCTGTAAATGCCTGTCCTGCCTCTGAATAGTTCCCGTTACGGTAGTTTTCTAAACCTTTCCGGAAAAGATCCTCATCCGGCTTTTTCTGAGCCCATGATAACGACAAAGGCAGGATCATCATAATAGCGAAAAAAGAACCGGGCAGTGTTTTCATTATTTATAAAAGAAAATTTTATTTTATCAAACATGAATATAAATCATTTTAATCTGAATTTACAATATTATTTTTATTAACGTCAGTCAATTTGCCCTTTTTCCGGAAAAGGTAGCGCCGCAGGGCAAAAAACCGGCATGTCGCTCATGAAAACGCGCGCGCGATACGGGACGCCGAGAATCGGGAATATCAGAGGCAGGCGATTATCCGTTTGCTTTTCTCGTTCTGAAAAACTATCTTCCGCCAGAATTTAACGATTCAATTAAAAGACCTTTGAAGGAATTTTTTTATGCCCGTACAATGCGGAATAGTCGGATTGCCGAATGTCGGCAAGACGACTATTTTTAACGCCCTGACCGCGGCCGGAGTGAACGCCGCCAACTACCCGTTCAGTACGAAACAGCCGAACATCGGCGTCGTCACCGTGCCGGATAAGCGCGTGGATGAAATCGTAAAACTCGTCAAACCGAAGAGCGTAGTTTACACGACGGTCGTTTTCGTGGATATTGCCGGATTAGCCAAGGGCGCCAACGCCGGAGAAGGATTGGGCAACCAGTTTCTCAGCCAGATCCGCGAAATGGACGCCATCGCGCATATCGTCCGCTGTTACGACGATCCAGACGTGATGCATGTCGAGGGCAGCATCGACCCTGAACGCGACATCGAGATCATCGATATGGAACTGATCCTCAAAGACCTCGACAGCATTTCCAAAAGGATCAGCAACGTCGAACGCGCGGCGAAAACGGGCAACAAGGACGCAAAGGCGGCGTATGATGTTTTAATGCGCGTGAAAAGCCACATGGACGAAGGCAAGCCCGCGCGCTGGCTGAAATTAGAAGATCACGAACTGAAGCATATCGCCGATCTTTTTCTGCTGAGCATGAAACCCGTCCTCTACGTCTGCAACGTGGATGAAAGTCACGCATCCGGCGATACGCCGTACGTTCAGAGCGTCCGTAAAATGGCCGAACGCGACGGATCGGGCGTCGTTATCATCGCGGGAAAAATCGAGGCGGAAATCGCCCAGCTGAAACCGGAAGAACAATCCGCGTTTCTGGAGAGTATGGAATTAAAAGAACCCGGACTTCACGCGCTGATCCGCGAAGCGTATCATCTGCTGCAGCTGGATACGTTCATCACCGCCGGGCCCGAAGAAGTCCGCGCGTGGACGATCCGCCGGGGCGCCAAAGCCCCGCAGGGCGCCGGTTCCATTCATTCGGATATCGAAAAAGGATTCATCCGCGCTGAAGTGATCTGGTGGGAGGATTACGTCAAACACAAAACCGAACAGGCATGCAAGGATAAAGGGCTCATGCATCTGGAGGGAAAAGAGTATGTCGTTAAGGACGGCGACGTGATTTACTTCCGGTTTAACGTCTGATTCGTAATGATCATTTTACCGGCAAATTTCCGCAACACGAACTATCCGATCAGTATCGGAAGCGGCTTTATCGGCGATATCGGATCATTGCTCCACGAAATTTATTCATGGGATGATATTGTCATTGTCGCCGATAAGAAAGTATTTTCACTTCACGGGAAACGTTTTCTTTCAGCGTTTTTACCGGATCAAACGGTACGGTCGGTTATACTGCCGCCGGGTGAAAAAAACAAAAATCTCCTCACGATGAATCAATTATATCAGAAACTTCTCCGTCTGGGAACAACCCGCCGGAGCGTCATAATCGCTTTGGGCGGCGGGGTGACGGGCGATATCGCCGGATTTGCAGCGGCAACGTACATGCGGGGCATACGCTACATCCAGGTCCCTACGACGCTGCTGGCAATGGTAGACAGTTCGGTCGGCGGCAAGACCGGCGTTGATCTTCCGGAAGGAAAAAACATGATCGGCTGTTTCTATACTCCGGATGCGATCTACATGGATACCGTATTTCTGCGGACGCTGCCCGAACGTGAAATGATGGCGGGTTTCGCCGAAGTCGTAAAATACGGCGTCGCCATGGACTACGATTTTTTTGTGTGGCTGACTGCAAACGCAGGGGCTCTGCTGGCGGGATCGGATTCCGAACTGCTTGAACAGGCCGTCGCCAAGTGCTGCCAGTTGAAAAATGATATCGTCGCGGAAGATCCATACGATTGGGACCGGAGAAAAATTCTGAATTTCGGCCATACCTTCGGTCACGCGCTTGAAACGCTCGGCGGCTATTCCGTTCTCCGGCACGGCGAAGCGATAATGATCGGCATGCGGATGGCCTTACAGCTATCAGAAAATACAGGGTTGATTAAAATAGCCGAAGCCAGTCCGATCCGTTTTTTTCTGGATTCCTTGATTCAAATCATCGTAAAGCGTCCGGTTATAAAAAAATTTATCAAGAACATAGACGTTAGCCGGATGATTCATTATATGCAGAAGGATAAGAAAAAAGAACGGCAGTCCATCGCGTTGGTGCTTTTAGAAAAACCCGGACAGGCGGTGATAACCGATTCGTATGCGGTTCCGCTGATCCGGCAAGCGGTGATCGATACGATTCAATTCATTAACACAAGGGAACGCTGTTGAATTTATCAGGATCCAAAAAAACTATCGGTTTTTTCAAGACCCATCAGGCGGGAACGGCGGCGCTGTTTGTATCGGCGGCGACGTTTCTGAGCACCGTGCTGGGTCTGGCGCGCGACAAGGTGATGGCGCATTATTTCGGCGCCGGCTCGGAAACAGACTGGTACAATTACGGATTCACCATCCCCGACGCTCTGCAGAACATCCTCATCATGGGCGTCACCGCGTCGTCGTTCATTCCTATTTATGCGGAATACGTCGCCAATAAAAGCCGCGAAGAAGCCTCGCGTATGGCTAGTTCGTTCCTGAACCTTACGCTCGGGTTATTCATTGCGATTTGCCTGCTGACGGGACTTTTCATGCCGCTGATCACCGATTTGTGGCTCGGCGCTGAAATCGGGACGGAACAAAAAGAGAATATCGCGCTGATCGCCCGGATTTTTTTATTGACGCAGATCGCTTTCGCGCTCAGCAAAATCCTGTCCGGCGTTCTGCAGACGCACAAGCATTTCACCGCTTACGCGCTCACCTTGCTCGTGTATAACCCGTGCATCATTCTCGGGATGATCCTCTTTCACAAAGAGGCGGGCATTCATTCGGCCGCATATGGCGCGATGATCGGCGCGTGCCTGATCGTGCTGGTGAACGTCATCGACCTGAAAGGGACGGATTACCGGTTCCGGTTGAGTGCGGACTGGAAAGACCCTGGCGTACGGCGGATCTGGACGCTGGCGATTCCCAATTTCCTGAATATGGGGCTTCTGCAGGCGGTGTTTGTCGTGTATTCCGCCATTTCAGTGAATCTGCCGGAAGGAAGTTTCTCGGCGTTCCGTTACGCGTTTAATTTCGAGAGCTTTCCGGTCAGCATTTTCGGCATATCGTTTGTCACTGCGATCTTCCCGTTCCTCGCCGAGAACGCCAGCAAGAATCATTTTGATAATTATAATTACAATATCCAGAATTCGTTCCGTCAGATTCTTTACCTGACGATGCCCGCGGGAGTCGGCATGGCTGTTCTTTCTGAGGATATCATCGGGCTGGTGCTCGGCGGCGGGAAGTTCGGCGCGGCTGAAGTCGCGTTGACCTCGTCCGTTTTATTTTTTTTCGCATTGGCCATTCCGCTGGAAAGCCTGTGGTACCTGTACGCCCGCGCCTATTACGCTCTGAAGGATACATGGACGCCGTTCTGGTTCCGGCTTGCAGGGACCGCCATGAATCTGGCAATCAGTTATTTTTTATCGCCGTCCATGGGCCCCTCGGCGTTCTCGCTGGGACTGCTTGTCGCTTTCTTCATGCAGGCGGCAATGTTTACGTTCGGACTGAAAATGAAAGTCAAAGAATATGATCTTCGTTCGGTTCTCGTTGTTCTCCTGAAATTGTCGCTTTGCGCGGTTCTGATGGGGGCGGCGGTTCATGGATTGAAACAATGGATGTCGCAAACGGAATGGTTTGCGGATTATTCCCAGCGGATGAAACACCTGATAATCGTTACCGGCGGCATTACGGCTGGATTCGGGCTGTACATTGCGCTGACCGTGCTTTTCCGGTGCGCCGATTTTTCGGCGCTCAGACGCGTCAGGGAAAGAATTATAAAGAAATAAAATAATTTATGCCACCAAGGCACACGAAGGTTGAATTTTTAACCCCAAAGCCCGCTATGGGCGCAAAGGAATGCATTTGTCACAAAGCCGGCATGACACGAAGTATATTTATTAAATGTCTCAAAATAGTAACAACATTATTATTAAAACAACTCATCATTCGACGGCGCCTTGTTGTTTCAATAAGAGGCCATGAGTAAATACAAAAATACAAGATTGCTCTCCCGATTTCATTGGGATCAGGGGGATGTCGGGATCGAGGGACAATCGGGCGAAAAATCTTGTATTATTATTTTTTTTATGTACTCAAAGCGAATAGGTGGAGTTTGAATTGATTAACAAATGAATATTTTATTTGATTATCGTTTTAATTATGAAACTATTAGTAATTTGTATTCTCGAAGTGTCTTAGCGACAATCAGAAGTTTGAGGTTAAGAAGTTTATAACCGTAAAGGTATACTCGTTTTAGATACGCCGAAGGAATTATTCAATAATGGAATTATGGCTCATCATTGTCATCGCGGTCGGGCTTTCCATGGACGCTTTCGCCGTCGCGATTACCAGCGGATTCGCCGCGCGGGTTTTGCGTATTCGTTACGCGTTCCGCATCGCCTTGTTCTTCGGTCTTTTTCAGGCGCTGATGCCGGTGATCGGCTGGCTGGCGGGATACGGAATGAAGGAATGGATTGAGGACTTCGACCACTGGATCGCATTCGGGCTTCTGGGCTTTATCGGCGGGAGGATGATTTATGAATCTTTTCAGACGAAAATCGAAGACCGGCCGTGCGAACCGGTGAACATTTACCGTCTGCTGGTGCTTTCTGTCGCCACCAGCATTGACGCGCTCGCTGTGGGTCTTTCGCTATCGTTCCTGAACGTCGAAATTATTGCGCCGTCACTGATCATCGGGGCGATCACGTTTACGCTCTCATTTGCGGGCGTCTATATCGGAAACCGGCTTGGCCATTTTTTTGAAAATAAGATTGAATTGATCGGCGGAATTATATTAATTTCCATCGGAATCAAGATACTGATTGAGCATGTGTTCTGTATGGAATTGTTTTAAAAAGGGAAGGCGTCCGAACATTAGTAATGAGTTCTATTTTAATAGTTGACGATGAAAAAAACATCCGCCGGTCGTTGGAAATGATCCTAAACGACGAGGGATACGACATCCGTCAGGCGGAAGACGGCGAACAGGCTTTGGCCTTGATCCGCGAGGAGCCGGTTGACCTGGTTCTGCTGGATCTGCTGATGCCGGGCCGTGACGGGCTGGACATCCTGCAGGAAATCCGGGCAAGCCGTCCGGATACTGCCGTGGTGATGATGTCCGGGCACGGTTCCATCGTTCAGGCCGTTCAGGCCGTGAAATCGGGCGCTTACGATTTTATCGAAAAACCGTTGACGAAAGAAAAAATCCTGATCATCGTCGGCAACGCGCTGGATCAGCGGTCGCTGGCGAAAGAAAACCGCGAACTGAAACAGGCGCTCGACAGGAAAAACCGGATGATCGGCGGGAGTCCGGCGCTGGAAGCGGTTCGGCAGACCGTTCAAAAAATAGCGCCGACGACTGCGCGCGTTCTGATTCTGGGCGAAAGCGGAACGGGCAAAGAATTAGTCGCCAAGGCGATCCATGATCTCAGCCCCCGGAAAAACAAGCCGTTCATCAAGGTCAACTGCGCGGCGATTCCGGCGGAACTCATCGAGAGCGAACTGTTCGGCGCGGTCAAAGGCGCGTACACCGGATCGGTCGCCGACCGTGACGGCAAGTTTTCCCAGGCGCACTGCGGAACGATCTTTCTCGACGAAATCGGCGACATGAGCCTGAATGGGCAGGCCAAGGTTCTGCGAGTCCTGCAGGAAGGTGAACTCGAAAAAGTCGGCGGAAATAAAACGTTCAAAGTGGACGTACGAGTCATTGCCGCCACGAACAAGGATCTCAAAACGGCGATCCAGAACGGCGCGTTCCGCGAAGATCTGTATTTCCGCCTGAACGTCGTTCCGATCGAGATCCCGCCCCTGCGTGAACGGAAAAGCGATATCCCCATGCTGATCGATTATTTCAGCCGGCAGTTATGCCAGGAAGAGGGTTTAAAGAAAAAGGAATTCGCAAAAGAAACCGTCGATGCAATGACGCGATATGCATGGCCGGGGAATATCCGCGAACTCCGCAATCTCACCGAGCGCCTGATCATCTTGTCTTCAGGCAATACCGTCATACCTTCCGATCTGCCGGATTACTTAACACAGCCCCAAGATGAAAAAATTACGGATGAACCGCATCATGATCCGGAATACGGAAACAAATCCCTGCGGGCCGTCCGGGAAGAAACCGAAAAAAACTTTATCCTTCAGGCGCTGGAAAAAAACAATTGGAATATTTCGGCCGCAGCGGAAGAATTAGATATCGACCGTACGAATTTGCATAAGAAAATTAAAATATATAATCTGGCTAAGGATCAGCCGGAAGAAAACGGAAATTGAGCCGGTTCAGCTTACTTAATATGCTTGTGCATAAAAAACAGTGTGCCGCAAAAAAACAGGAAGATGGAAAATAAAATGATAACCAGCAGTATTTCATTCATTTGAACCATAAGGAGACTTCATTGATTAATTCTATGTCCATTATACAGCAGACACAGGCAAACGGTCAAAACATAAAAAAATTTTTTTTATGTTCATTATTAACAATAGCATGTGTTTTTTTATTAACGGGATGCCCGAAGGTTTCAACTCTTCGTCCGGTGACTGACCCGCAGAAAATCCCGAAAGTCAAGGTTCTTATCCACAAGTCAAAAACCGGTCTGTCGCTGTCATCTTTCGAGACATTTCAGATATACGACGCGACGACATTAAAAGTCGTCGACAGCGTGATGATGAATGACCGGTTGTCCGTTGTCCGTGACAGCGGCAATTTTTTGCGTTTAAAATTTCCGGACAAGGAAATCTCCGGATATGCCAGGCTGGCGCTGTCATCCCGCAACGCGAAGAACCGCTTCACCGTCAATGACCGCCAGTACAGGGGAACGATCCTGATCACGCAGATTGACGGCGAAATCGCCGCGATCAACATCCTCGATCTGGAAGCGTACGTGAAAGGCGTCGTGCGGAATGAGATAGGGAAACTTCGGCTGGAACAATTAGAAGCGGCGAAGGCGCAGGCCGTGGCGGCGCGCACGTACGCGGTGAGAAACATCGGAAAAACGAAAAGAGAATTTGACCTTGTCAGCGACGTGAACGACCAGGTCTACCAGGGAGCGGGAAGCGAGACCGACGTGACGAACCGCGCGGTTGACGAAACATCCGGCGAAATCCTCGAATACAAAGGTCAGCCCGCGCAGGTCTTCTATTTCTCAACCTGCGGAGGAACGACGGCCAACGTGCAGGATGTGTGGCGTTCTTCGGATACGATTCCCTATCTGCAGACAGTCAGCAACAAAGGCGGCGCCGATTATTACTGCAAAGATTCGCCGTATCACCGATGGTCGGTTTCATGGACGGGACAGGAAATCGAGGACATCGTCAAAACGAATCTGCCGGTCATTCTGAAAAAAGACTTGCCCGATGAGGATTTTTCGAAATTATCCGGACAGAGGCTTTACAATATCGCCGTGCAGGAACGCGACGAATCCCAGCGCGTAAAAAAACTGAAAATCGGTTTCAGCAGGGATTCGTACATCATTTCCGGCGAACAGGCGCGGCGCGTGCTGAAAGGACCGAAATATATTTTCTTCAGTTCTCTGTTTCGGATCGATATCGAGCGCAACGCCGACGGTACGATTAAAAAGGCCGCCTGCACCGGGGCCGGTTTTGGCCACGGAGTCGGTATGTGCCAGTGGAGCGCAATAAAAATGGCCGCTGAAGGATTCACGTATCAGGATATTTTGAACTTCTTTTACCGGAGCGTAAAAATCAACCGGATGTACTGATGCTTCAGTTCAGTCGGCGGAATTGATTTGCGCCGCAAATTCCGACGTCAATAAAAATGGCGGCGTAAAGGGCAGTCGTCCCCGAAAAAAGGCGGTGATGATAATGAAGCTGTCCCATATCCAGCATCTGTGATTAAATATTTTAACTTTTTGAATCCTGAAAATCATACGATTATTGGGAATTAAAATCCCGGGATTTTACCGTTGCTTTTCAGATGTATTTATTGTTTATTTTTTATTGCATTTCCGCATTGCGGATTTGATTTTTGAATTCATCCTGAACCAACATATTAATGACTCCTGATTTATTAATAATCATCGCCATCAGTTCGTTTTATTCTGCGGCAGTGTTGACGTTCGCCCTGGCGCTGATATTTTACCGCATACCGTTTGTTGCCGGCAAGCCTTTTATATCTGTGCTGATTCCAGCAAGAAATGAATCAAGCAACATCGGCGCGTGCCTCGAAGCAGTCAGCAAGCAGAATTATCCGAATGACAAGTACGAAGTGATTGTCATTGACGACCGATCGGAGGATAATACGGCTGAAATCGCGCAGTCGTTTGAACCGCGCATTCCGGATTTGAAAGTCATTTCCGTCAAACAGACGCCGCCGGGCATTGCGCCGAAGAAGCACGCGCTGAATGTTGGAATCGGCGAATCGCGCGGCGAAATTATTTTATGCACGGATGCTGATTGCCGTCCAAAACCGAAATGGATCGAAACGATGGCTTCCGGTTTTGACGAGCAAACCGGCATGGTGATCGGATACTCCCCGGTTGCGACTTCGCGCGCTTTATCTTTTTTCCAGCGTTTCGCGGCGATTGACGGATTGGCGCTCGCTTCGCTGGCCTGCGCAACCACTGCGTTCGGCCAAACCGCCACGGCGACCGGCCGCAGTCTCGCCTACCGGAAAAAGACATTTGAGGATGTCGGCGGATTTTCAAAAATCGCTACGTTCATTTCAGGCGACGACGACCTGCTGATGCATCTGGTGAAACGAACGCCGTGGAAAATCGCCTATTGTTATCAGCCGGATGCGCAGGTGGAAACCGGTCCGCCGGATTCATTCCGTCAGTTCTTTCACCAGAAAATCCGGCACGCGTCGAAATCCCGTCATTATTCAGTTAAAATGATTCTTCCGCTGATTTTTATCTGGTGCTTCAATGCGGCGCTTGCCTTTTATATTCCGCTACGGATCGCCGGCGAACCGGCGGTCTGGATGACAGCCGTCTTTCCGTGGATTTTAAAATTCCTTGCCGACGGATTGTTTCTCGCCGCCGGCGCGGTAAAATTCCGCCGCGTGTCGTTTCTGATTGATTATCCGCAGGTCGCGATGATCCATCCTTTTTACGTTTCAATATTCGGATTGCTCGGGC
>JBBIRG010000008.1:10625-18554 GCA_037441945.1 Bacteroidota bacterium
GGGAAAAACGAAAGCTGATTTGTGCTGACCGCATTACTCGTCATATTCGGAATTGCGCTGGCGATCTATTTAACCGCAGGATTACTTTTTCTTGGCGGATTGTTTCTGCCTGCCGTTAAAAAGAAATCGGAACGGCCGTTTGTATCGGTCATTATCGCGGCGCGGAACGAGGAAAACAATATCCGGCGCTGTCTGCAATCCGTTATCCGGCAAACCTATCCCGCCGATTTGTTTGAAATCATTGTCGTCAACGACCGGTCTTCGGATCAAACGGCGGCCATCACCGGCGAATTCATGACGGCAAATACGATCGTAAAAATGATCACAATCACCGAAACGCCGGCGGGTTATTCGCCAAAGAAATGGGCATTGCAAAATGGGATCGAATCGTCACGCGGCGATATCCTGCTTTTTACCGACGCCGATTGTGAGGTCAGACCGGAATGGATCGAAACCATGGCAGAATATTTTGATGATAAAACGGGTATGGTGATCGGCTTTTCATCCGTTCAATCACGAACGCTTTTTCATCAGCTTCAGGCGATGGATTTCCTTGCGCTGATGACCTGCGCCTCCGGGGTTTGCAATCTGGGATTTCCGCTCTCAGCCAGCGGGCAGAATCTTGCTTACCGCCGTAAGGGATTCGACGAGGCCGGAGGATTCCGTTCCGTTATGACGCGCATTTCCGGCGACGACGTTCTGATGGTGCAGTTGTTCCGCAAAAAAACAAAATGGAAAACCGTATTCGCAGCCGATCCGCTGTCATACGCAACAACCCAACCCGCGGAAAATTTAGGTCAATTGATCCGTCAGCGGGCGCGGTGGGCGTCAAATGCAACGATCATGCTGAAACTCAATCCGTCGTTCCTGCTGTATCTCACCGGAGTATATATATTTCATCTTGGTTTAGCCGGTCTTCTTCTCGCCTCGCTCTGGAATCCATTTCTTATCACGGTTGCTGTTTTCGCCTGGATGAATAAATTGATCGTCGACCTGATGGTCATCCTGAACGGAAGCCGGATATTCCGCCGTCCTTTTTCGCTGTTTGTATTCCTGATCTGGTTTATACTTCAGACGCCTTATGTGCTGTGGGTGGGATTCCGCGGCCCGTTTGGTTTATTTCAGTGGAAGTGAAAATAGAACGCTGATCCGTTCAATCCTTGTGCTATGGTTTTCGTCCGTGTTCAATAGGATTCATTCTTGTTTAACTTCCGCAGGTTTTTCATCGCCTAAAAATTCCTTACTGTAGAAATGCTGTTCGTACCATTCAAGTATGAATACTTTCAGTATTGCGGTAGCCGGAATTGCAATCAGTAAGCCCAGAATGCCCAGCACTTTCGCAAACACGAACATGGCAAATATCATCAGCACCGGATGAATACCCAGCTTTTCTCCGATCACTCGCGGCGATATGATCACAACATCAAGAATCTCTACCAGAAGCAGCACTGATATGATGACGATTTCAGAGGTAACCGGATCCGGATTCATCAATCCAAGAAGAATACCGATTCCGAATTTTAAAATTGAACCCACGTACGGGATCAGGCTGAGAAATCCAGCGAGAAGAGCGATGATCAGCGCAAAGTTGATCTGAAAAATCAGCAGCAGTATCCAGGTAATCAATGCGATAATAAAAGCGACTAAAATTTTGCCCCGGATATACAAACTCAGGATGGTATTGATTCGTGAATATATTTTTTCAGCCCGGTCTTTGTGCCGATCGGGTATTTTACCTCGGAGGTAGGTCATGTTATGATCAAAATCCCTCAGGAAATAAAACGTCGCGAACGGGATGATAATGAGGTTGATCAGCTGGGTTACAATCGAACTCAGGCTGCTGCCGATGCCTTCGGCTCCGGCAGAAAAATACATCAAAAACTCGCTGAATTTCTGCCGACTCTGCGCTTCAATGGTCTGGAATAAATGATTCAGGTCAATGCCGAAACGGTCGAACAGTCCGCTCCAGTTCAGGCGCAGGCTTTCCCGGAATTCATAATACGACGGCAGCGTTTTGCCGAGCGTTTGCACTTCCGCGACAAACTGAGGTATCACGAACAGCCCGAACGCCACCAGCGAACCGACAATAAAGAAGATGATAATAATTATGGAATAAGTCCGCGATATTTTTTTTGCTTGGAATTTATCCACAACCGGATCAAACAAATAAGCCAGCGCAAACGCGATCAGGAACGGTGTAATGATTTCCTGCAGGTAATAAAATAGCCATATCATGAAAATGGTGAATACCAGAGCGATGAGCACCCGGATCGAGCGGTTTTGGCGGAAAGGAAGAAGGAAACCGATTATGATCAGCGACAGAATGAACGGCGAGAGTATCGTATGAACTGTAAAAAACCAGACGCCGAATAAAATAACGATCACCATCGATACCAATAAAAATTTCGCGTCAAATTCCTGCTGCATTTGTTCCCTCCCGTAAAAGTTATTTCAGTCTGTTTTGCCTTCCGGTATACGCCTTACGCCGAACATGAAAAAAACGGACGTAATGATAACCGTTGCCCCGATACCGCATCCGTAAGCGGATTGCAGGTCCCACTGCAGTCCTTCCGGCGCCGCTAAAATATAGGTGGAACAGACCGCGGTCATAAAAACAGCCGGGACCAGCGCCATCAAGTAGAATTTTCTTTCGCGCATCAGGTATAGGGTAATTGCCCAGAGCACGATGGTGGCGAGGGTCTGGTTCGACCAGGCCATATAGCGCCAGATGATTCCGAAATCAATCTGCGTCAGCAAAAACCCGGCTGCAAACAGAGGCACGCCGATCAGGAGGCGGTTCCGTATGGGATGCTGGTTCAGTTTCAGAAAATCAGCGACGATAAGCCGTCCGCTGCGGAAGGCCGTATCGCCGGATGTGATAGGCGCGGCGACCACGCCGAGTATCGCAAGAATCCCGCCGAACGTTCCCAGCAATCCGCTGGAGATTTCATTGACTGCCCATGCAGCGTTGTTTCCGTGTTCGGTCATCACCGCGTTCAGTTCGCCTACGCCTCCAAAAAAAGCCATCCCAGCCGCAGCCCAGATCATCGCCACGACCCCTTCGGCGATCATCGCCCCGTAAAACACGCGCCGTCCGAGCCGTTCGTCCGTGATGCAGCGCGCCATCAGCGGCGACTGCGTGCAGTGAAAACCAGAAATCGCCCCGCAGGCAACCGTTACGAAGAGCATCGGAAATACGGGAAATTCTCCGGAGCGGCCGTGCATGTTGGCAAAATTTGAAAGGGTCAATTCCGGAATGGAATAAGCGCCGGCAACCAATCCTGCCGTAATTCCGCCTGCCATAAACAACAGCGTGAAACCGAAAACCGGATAAATCCGCCCGATGATTTTATCAATCGGCAGCAGGGTCGCCAAAACATAGTAAATAAAAATGAGCATCACCCAGAACGGCATACCCATCGAGGCGGATGTCAGTCCGTCAAGGATTTTAGCGGGGCCCATGATGAATACCGCGCCGCCTAAGATCATCAGCACAACGGTAAATCCGCGCATGAATTGCTTGAATCCTCCGCCGAGATAACGTCCGACGATCTCCGGAATGCTTTTCCCGTCATGGCGCACCGACATCATGCCGGAAAAATAATCATGAACCGCTCCGGCGAATATGCAGCCCAGAACGATCCACAGAAACGCGACCGGTCCCCACATTGCACCGGCGACCGCGCCGAAGATCGGCCCCAGTCCAGCGATATTAAGAAACTGAATTAAAAATATTTTCCACCATGGTAACGGCAAAAAATCGACGTCATCCCGTAAACGCAAGGCGGGCGTAACCCGCGAAGAGTCTGCACCGAAAACCTTCTCGGCTATCCTTCCATATATCATGTATCCGAGAACAAGAGCGCCCAGACAAATAAAAAAAGTGATCATGACATTCCTGTAGTTAACCGGCGGTAATATTATATATATTGCAAATTGAATCAAGCTTTTATTTTTGCAATTCATAGTCCTTAATAAATATTTTCCGTGCTTATCGTGTTGTCTCAATTCTGCTTGCCCTGAATCTAGCCGCCTGTCCCGAGTCCCGATACATCGGGATCGAGTGAACATTTCGACCCCCGGATTGTCATTTCGAACGACCGAAGGGAGTGAGAAATCTTGTACTAAAACCACCAATCATTTGTGTTTTGTTTGTTTACATGCAATTTGACGCGACCCGATACGCAAATAAAATTTCATAAAGCAAGTTAAGATAGCAAAACCAAATTACACGGATAATCTTGATCTGACAAATCGTTTTGAATAAATGTCAGTTTAAGACAATATGTCTCTTTTTATAAGATCGATTGAAAGAAACAAAATTCTCTCCGTATCGGATAAACATGGACTTGTATGCGAATTTATTTTTTGGTATTGGTTTTGCATTATGCCGGGAATATATGTCACTCAATTTCGTCTTAAAGACATGATAAAATTTTTCTTGACATTGCTTTTTTTTTTATTTACCCTATTATTGACAAATATGTATAGTTAATTTTTTTTTGTTTACTTGTTACGAATTTTTGATATTGAATTACGTTCATAATTAACCACCTCTTCCATTTTAATTGCTGGAAGAGATCATTAACTAAATAAGGAGAAAACAAATGAAGAAGTTAGCGATGGTGTTATCTTTAGTCGCTTTCGTGACCTTCGCGGTCAACGCTCAAACCCCTGACAAAGGAATGGTTGAGTTTTCCATGGGTGGAGTTCTCTTCAAGACCCAGTCTGAAGCCAAACTCACCACTATCAATCCGGTTTTCACGGGTGGATATTTTATCACTCCGGAAATCGAAGTTGGTGGCGGATTAGCAATTCATAAGTTTGGCGGCGACGGCGGAAAAATACTCGGTGATAAATTCTCCGGTGAAATCCTTCTCAATGGAAAATATCATTTCATGGCCAAAGACAAAATGTGGCCGTATGCCGGTCTGCATTTCGGTATGGGCTTTGGTGATGGTTGGTTAGGTAAAGCCGGCGGCGAAAAAGCCCCGATGAATGTTGGCGGCGCTGTTGGCGTTAAATATTGGCCGTTAGAAGGTGGCGCTCTGTTTGGCGAACTTATGGTCAACAAAACGATGCCTAAAGAAAGAAAAGAAATGACAATTGGTCTGAATTTAGGTATCCTGATTCGCTTAAAGTAATCTAAAGATAATCTATCTTTCGGTCCCTGGGGAAAGCCAATTCCCCAGGGATTTTTTTTGTATTTTAGGCCACCACGAAGAATTTAATATATACAATTATAAATAGTTTTGATTTTCCCTGTGTAACTCTGTGAAAAAACATTACACAGAGCTCCACGGAGATGTATCGGATATTATCAATAAAATCTATATATATCGTTTTTCTCTGAGTCACTCTGTGTGTTTTCCTCTGTGGTCCTCTGTGAAAAAGTATTACACAGAGTTCCACGGAGATGACACGGAGATTCACGGTGAAAATAAAAAATCCATGTTTATCGTTTTTCTCTGAGTCACTCTGTGATTTTCCCTCTGAGGTTCTCTGTGAAAAAGCATTACTGTTAAAATTCGATGCAAACGTTTATAGCGCCCGATTCACGACGAGCCAACAAAAAGTGATTTGATTTATTCATCGTTGTACATTCTGTCCTTGATATTTATTGATTATTATTGTAAATTTGTTTTTGTGTACTTTATGTGTAAGCGCTTAAACAAGGAAATGAATATGCCGACAATATCAATGTTTTTTGGTATCGTCGTTTCGCTCTATTTCATAGATAACCGAAAGCATAAATCTCCCCATATTCATGTCCGATATCAGAAAAATGAAGCTGTGATATCAATTCCAGACGGAAAACTCCTGGAAGGAAAACTTCCCCAGGCAAAAATGCGATTGGTTTTGGCGTGGATTGAAATACATCAGGAGGAACTTTTAGCGAACTGGGATTTGGTCGTAAACGGCCAAAAACCATTTAAAATTGATCCGTTAAGGTAAGCAATGAATCCAAGAGTGAAAACCGTTAAGGCAATAGCCGACTATAAACTTGAGATCCGTTTTTCCAACGGGGAAATAGGAATATATGACTGCAGTCCCTTGCTGGATTTCGGAATATTTAGCGAATTGAAAGATATACATTATTTCCGGCAGGTAAGGACAGCCTTTGGAACAGTTGTCTGGCCGCACGATCAGGATATATGCCCTGACACTTTATATATGGATTCCATAAAAATTAATAAAACTCACGAAAACACTCATCATCGGAAAGCCGTCAGAAGCCGGGCTATCCGCTGAATACAGACCTTACGATAAAGGAACAATATGAATTTATTTTTCATTATATTAATCGTCAGCTGCGGAGTCGCGATGTTCGTCCTCGGATGGGTGCTGGCGAAATACGTGGGCCGCAACCGCATTGCCGAGGTGCGAAAGACCGCCGACAATATCATCCGCGACGCGAACCGCGAGTCCGAACAGATCAAGCGCGACGCGCAGGTCAAAGCCAAGGAGCGCTGGCAGCAATTTAAAATCAAGCTCACCGCGGAGGCGGACGAACGCGAAAAAAAACTGCGCCAGTTTGAAAGCCGCCTAGCGAACCGCGAGAAAGACCTGCGGCAGAAAACAACCAACGTACTCGATAAGGAGCAGAAAATTATCGCCGATCAGCGGTTACTCACCGTGAAGTCCGATGAACTCAGCGTCCGCGAACAGAAGATCGAGCAACTCATCCAGCAGCAGACGGAAAAACTGGAAAAGGTCACGGGACTCTCGCAGGAAGACGCTAAGAAACAGTTCCTCGAAACCATCACGAAACGCGCCCAGCGCGAAGCAGCCGACCTCATGCTGCAGATCAAGTCCGAAGCCCAGCAGAAAGCGACCTTCGAGGCAAAATGGATTTTATCCGACGCGATACAGCGTCTCGCCTCCGATCATACATCTGAAACCACGCTGACGTCCGTCGATCTGCCTAACGAGCGTATCAAAGGCGCGATCATCGGCCGCGAAGGCAGGAATATCAAGGCTTTTGAGGCGGCAACCGGCGTGAAGGTGATCATTGACGATACGCCCGAAGTAGTGGTACTCTCCGGATTCGATCCCGTAAAACGCGAAATCGCGCGCATCGCTATGTCGAAGCTTGTCGAGAACCCCAACATCCAGCCGGAGTACATTGACGACGTAGTCGAAAAGGCGCGCAAGCATGTTGAAAACCAAATGAACAAAGCTTCGGAAGAAGTCCTCAGCAGCCTGAACATCAGGAATGCCCACCCCGAAATGAAAGGGTTGCTCGGACGCCTGAAATACCGATCCAGCTACGGTCAGAACGTCCTCCAGCACGCAAAGGAAGTGGCGCTCCTTGCCGGCACGCTGGCCGCTGAACTCGGTTACGACGTTCAGCTGGCGCGCCGGGCGGGATTGTTCCACGACATCGGCAAAGCGGTTAGCAACGACACCGAGGGCAGCCACGTATCCATAGGCGTGGAAGTCGCCACCCGCTGCAAGGAACACGAAGTCGTCATCAATTCCATCCTCGCGCACCACGATGAGGCCGAACCGATCCACCCGATCTCGCAGTTAGTCACAACGGCGGACATTATCAGCGGATCGCGCCCGGGCGCCCGGCGGGAACCGCTGGAAGCTTATGGCGCGCGCATCGAAAAACTCGAGCAGATCGCCCATCAGTTTGAGGGTGTCTCCAAAGTGTACGCCATATTTGCCGGACGCGAAATCCGCATTATCGTCGAAGCCGATAAATTAGACGACGCTCAGACCGCCCTGCTCAGTTCCAACGTCGCGAATAAAATCCATAGCGAAATGCAGTACCCCGGCCAGATCAAGGTCGTCGTTATCCGCGAACGCCGGGTCGTCCGGTACACGAACAGCGCCTCGCAGGCGGTTGATGAAAGCGCCGTTGAGGAAAATATCGCGAGCGATTAAAAAAACGGAAATACAATCCCCCTTGCAACGGAATTT
>JBBIRG010000009.1:0-17658 GCA_037441945.1 Bacteroidota bacterium
TGCCGTCATGATCGATGGTCATTTGTCCGATACGCATGCCTATAATCAGGGCTTCCATGTTAAGAACTTTATTCTTTTCGCCGATGGCAATGACCGCAATATTCATGGCTTCCTTGACGCGGTCAGGAGCCGTGTGGATTTTCCTTTCGATCTGATACAGATATTCCATCCACCGGTCATTGTCTATCGTATCATCATGCTTGGCGAGATGCGCCATCAGAATATACGCGCATCGTCGGAGCATGTCGTTATTATCATTGATCCATCTCAGCATTTTCGGTTTCGCGAATCCCGCGGGAATCACGATGTCAGATACGAAAAGGTCGGCGGTCTGGTAAAATGAAATTTTTTGTGTCCAGGCATCGATATAGGATTCGGTTATTCCGGCGGGATCGGCGATCAAGCAGGCAAGCGTCTGCGCGTCGGTATTGCCGCTGCGCCATAATTCATCCGCGATCTTCTGATCGTGTCCGATTTTTGATTTCAATTTTTCAAGATTCGCGGCGCTGACGCCGAATACATTATCGCCGGCGCCGAGACTTTTTAATTGCTCTCGGTTTTTTTCTTTTCCGAGCGTTTCGAGTTTTTTCAGGATTTCGTCTGCCGTCATAATATTTTATTTCAGTTCACGTTTGCTTTCCGCCTGATAAGGAGCCTATCCGCCGCCTGAAACATA
The DNA here is from genome assembly GCA_037441945.1 of Bacteroidota bacterium. GTDB lineage: Bacteria > CLD3 > CLD3 > SB21 > JBBIRG01 > JBBIRG01. Next base: position 677 of record JBBIRG010000009.1, read on the forward strand.
ATCAATAAAAAAATGATAAACAAGGGCAGGACGAATGATTGCCCCGTATCGGGTGGGATCATCTGACCGGCCTGGGTGATAAGCTGATGGTTCAGTGTGTCGGCCCAGCGCGATACCATGCCGTTTTTATTCAGGTAAAACAAAGCGATGACGGCTCCGAAGAAAACACACCCGCCGGTGAGGATGCGCTCAAACCAGAGCGAACGTTTATCTTTTTCTGATTGCATAGCCTGTATAACTCGGCCGGGGAAACCGGAAGACAGCGTGAACGGGGACTCGTTTTTGACCGCCTCAGCCAGAGCGCGGTAGAACCGGAACAAAACACGGCAATCTGGGCATTCGGCAAGATGAGCGCGCTTTACCTCCAGGCAGGACAGGTCTTTTCCCCCGGCGATGTCCTGGATTTCCTGTTCGGTTAAGTGTTTCATAACGTCCATTCCTCCTGATGGGTGATGGATAATAGTTTTTTACGAAGTTGCTTACGGGCGCGGAATAAATAACTTTTTACCGTTCCTTCGGGAAGTTTCGTAATCTGCCCGATTTCCTGGTAACTCATTTCGTCCATGTGATACAGAGTCAGTATCGTCCGGTACAGCGGAGACAGTTCGTCTATTTTCCGGTATATGATTTCCATGACATTTTTGCGGTTTAGTATTTCGTCCGGTTCGGGTTCACAGTTCCATAACGATTCGGAGATATTTTCTTTAAAGGATTCCACGGCGCCACCCTCATCATCGTTTTGGTTATTGCGGTCTTCATACAGGGATAATTTTTTCTTCTGCAGGTAATTCAGGCTCCTGTGATAAGCGATTTTCGCGATCCATGTTGACAGTTTCGATTCAAAACGAAAATCGGGCAAATTATGTATGGCTTTGATCATGATTTCCTGACAGCAATCTTCGCGGTCGGCCGGATTTGAAACAAGCTTGAAAACGATATGGGCGATTAATGCCTGGTACGTTTCGATGAACCGCCTGATATCGCCGGTTTCGCCTTTGATAACGGATTCAACTAATTCTTTTTCGTTTTCCATTTCCTGTCATCGGTTTATTGTAGAAGACCACTCAAACGCCTGAAAGTTGCAATTTTTTATTTGGAATGGTAAATTACACGGATAATCGCATTTGATCAGGACCAGAATTTCAAGGGCAGTTCCCTTCCGAAGTGTTATTATGCGTATACTTTCCCGGTATTGCAACATTTTTCATTTTACCTTGTCTGTTTTATCAGACGACAACAAAACGAAACATAAATTAAGGAGCTCGTCATGGGAAGTGTTGAAATTTTAGTGCCGATCGCGTTTTTTGCGATGATCGCTTATATCACCAAGATCGTTTCCGACAACGGACTGCGCAACAAATTAGCCCAACTCGGATTAGTGGATGAAAAACTGAAATACTTGTTTCTCAAACCGACCGGTGAATTTTCGCTGAATTCACTGAAATGGGGCATGGTGTTCATCGCGATCGGGATCGCGATGTTTATACGGAATGTCGTCCCCGGGGTTTCAGATATTCTGATGATGGGCTGGATGTTCCTGCTTGTCGGCATCGCCTTCATTGTTTATTATTTTCTGGCCAAGAACTACGAAAAAAAACAGGAATAATCAAACACCTAATAAAGTGGCATCCTCTTTCTCCCGCCCCGGCGGGAGTTTTTTTTTGCTTTTCCAGTCAAGGTTAATACAATCCAGCGGAATAAATGGCAATGAAATAGGTTATCTTGTTATCATACTGAATTACAATTTCATTTTTTTGGAGTAATGATGATCCGGAAACTGATTATATTGATTTTCCTTGTATATGCCGATTTGAATGCGCAAAATCCCGGTGTGATCCGCGGGGAGGTAACCGACGCGAAAACGAAAGAAAAATTGTGGGGCGTGAACATAACAATTCTTAGTACGACGAAGGGCACGACCACATCGAAGTCAGGCAGGTACCAGTTCGACAACCTGCAGCCGGGCAATTACCGGCTTCAGTTTTCCTATATCGGCTACGATACTTATTTGAAAACCGACGTTATAGTCACGTCATCGAAACCCGTTTTGTTGGATGTTGAACTGACGCCTGATGCGATCGAGGGCGAAGAGATTGTTATTACCGGAAGCTATTTTGAGTCGGTGAACAAGACTCAGCCGAGTGTTCTTGCGCTGTCACGCGAAGAGGTTCGCCGTTTTCCGGGCGGCTTCGAGGATGTCGTTCGCACTGTGTCCACGCTGCCGGGCGTTGCCGTCAATACTTCCGGAGGACGAAACGACCTGATTGTCCGCGGCGGCGGACCGTCGGAAAATCTGTATATCATCAACGGAATGGAAGTTCCGAACATCAACCATTTCGCGACACAGGGTACGGCAGGAGGGACGCTGAGTTTTCTGAACCTTGACTTTGTGAACAATGTGGAATTTTCCACCGGAGGATTCCCTGCGCGTTATGGCGATAAACTTTCATCCGTGACGAATCTGACGCTGCGCCGGGGCCGCGACGACCGCTTGGGGGGGAAAGCGCTGGTCTCGGCGACTCAGTTCGGCGCAAACATTGAAGGCCCCTTATGGCAAAACGGCGATTTTATTGTATCCGCGCGCCGAAGTTACCTCGATTTTATTTTCAAAGCCGCCGGTCTTGCTTTCATCCCGACGTATACCGACGTCAATATCATCGGACAGTACCGCCTTAGCGACAACGACCAGTTGAATTTCCTGAATCTTACGGCTATTGACGACGTAACCAAAAATAATGATAAGCGCAAAGACCGGATTTTCAACGCCGGACTGATGGACAACCGCCAGTATCAGTCCGTTACCGGGCTGAGTTACCGGCGCCTGATCCACAAAGGTTATATCCAGTCGGCGGCAAACTGGAATGTTTCCAAATTCAATTTCGGTCAGAAAGACACATCCGGCGTTCCCTTTTTCCGGAGCAACGCGCGCGAATGGGAATGGAACGGAAATCTGGAGGTTTACCGATTTCTTTCCAGGAAGGTCGGTATGCTGGGGGGAATAAGCGTTAAAGCCGTTTACAATGACAATCAAACACTGTTTGCCGACACGATCGTTGACCTGAACGGCCGATATATCCCGATCAGCGCCATCGGCGTCAACCCGGACAACCGGTACCGGAACACTTTTTTCAAATACAGCGGATATACCGAAACGGACTGGCTGGCGAGTTACCGCTGGAATTTCAACGCGGGACTGAGATTTGACCAATACACATTTATCAATAAGGGACTATACTTTTCACCGCGCCTGGCAGTCCGTTACCGCGTCAACGATTACTGGACGCTGAAAACCAGCGCCGGCATCTATCATCAGTCGCCGTCATACGTATGGGTGGTCAATTCCAACAACCGCAGTCTGGAAGCGCTGCGCAACAGCATGATAGTGATGGGCGCGGAATACATCATGCGGACAGACTGGAAAGCGGGGATTGAGGGCTATTATAAAAAATATTCCAAACTGCCGACCGGAACGATTCCCGGCATCAATGATTATATCGTGATGACAAATACTGGAACGGGTTTCGGCGGCCGCGAAGATAATTTTCAGTCATTCGGATTATTTGATCTGGTTTCCGAAGCAACAGGGGAATCTTACGGCGTTGAATTTTTAATCCAGAAAAAATATAGTGAGACGCCGTATTACGGGCAAATAAGCCTGACTATCGGCAAAAGTTCCGTACGGGCGGCGAACGGAAAAACCTATCCCAATCCTTACGACCAGCGAGTGATATTCAATCTCTACTGCGGATATAAACTGAATTCAAAATGGGAATTCAGCGGAAAGTACAGGTTTTTCACGGGCGCCCCGTTTACGCCGGTTTACAGGCCTACGGAGAATCTGTCCAATCCAGGATTCGTGCAAAATCTGCCGGATGAATATCTCAGTAAACGTTTATCGTCCACTCATATTCTTGATCTCCGGATTGACCGCTATTTTAACTACCGGACATGGCGGCTGGTGGTTTTTGCGGATGTGCAGAATGTGTTGAATTTTAAGACGGAAAACCGGCCAAGATATAATTTTGCCGAAGATACTATTGACTCAAGGAGCCGTATCGGCATACTGCCATCGATCGGTATCAGCGCGGAGTTTTAGCTTTTATTCTCGTGCATGTCCGATGTTTTGCGATGGTTGCTTACAGCTACCGGATTCAATTTATTCAGGTCGGATTAATCGCGTATCAGAAATTCTAGCGCTTGTTCCCTGGATTCGAAGGGGACCATATTATCGCGTGTGAGGAGAGTATAAGCCTGCAGGAGGACTTTTTTTGCGCCATGAACGCCGAGCACGGCGCTTTTTTTGCGGTTCCGGCGGAATATGCCGCTGAGTTCGCGGGCGCGATCCATGAATTCCTTCGATCCGTAATTGCCCTCAAAATTCGTCATCGAAAGAACGTTACCGCCCGACTTGTCGAATACGACCGCCATTTCTTCCAGCAAGGCGAGCATTTCTTCCTTGGTCTTGCACGGGCTGTAATCGACATAAAGGATTTGCTTGCCTTTATATTCGATCCATTCGTACCCCATAACCTTTCTCCTGTTGAAGAATATATTTCATTGACTCGCCAATGTATTGAACAAAAATTAGAATAGCAATACATGTTCGATATTTTGATTTCTTCTTTTTATTTCTTCGTTTTTAAATATTCTGCAGACTTTTTTCACAGCATGTCAATCCCTGAATCGAACCGTGCGATATATTTTTCAGCCGAAGCGGGATTCGCATTAGCGTAACAAAACAAGCATCCGTGCGGGCACGTGTTATAGGCGCCGATATCAACGCTGCGCGCGCAGAGGCATTCTTTTCTCTGGTTAGGGTCCTTAGCGGCGCCGACCGGTTTTCCCGATATCGCCCTGATTAATTGCGGATCGATACATGGACCATGCCTGATTCCGGAAGCAGTCAAATCCGTAATTTCCGCGCAACTCTGCAGCCGGATGCCGTATCGGCCTGCGATAGACGCCATGCGCGATGCGAGATCAGCTTTCTGATACTCATCCGGCGGAAAAATCTGAAACGGGTTCAGGTTTTTTTTACATTTTTCATAAAGGTTCACAAAACTGACGACACATAAAGCGGTATGCGTTTGCAGAGAACCGGCAAGCCGTTCAAACCGCTCCAGATGGAAGTCCGCTGTCATGCGGTTCGTAATCATTATAGGGTCATATCGCCAGATGACGCGTTCGGGCCCCACGGCGCCGGACAGCCTCCGGAACGCCTTCAGGAGATGATCTTCGGCGGGTACGTTCTTTTCTAGAACAGCGCCGTATGCGGTCAGTGTGAATAAAAAATAATAATGATAATCTCGCAATTTCGCCAAATGCGGAATCATCTTTTCGGGGTTTTTTGTCCAGAAAACAATCGCTTCGACGTCTTCGGGTAACAGCGATAAAGTCCGGATTTGCGCCGGGTTGAACGGGTTTTTCACGCGGACAAATCCCTCACAAATACGGCGGATGAACCAATCCGCGTAAAAAGCGGGTATATCGGTTCGGCGGCTGGCGCTGATGATCATAAAAGTCGGATGAGCGAAAAACAATAACGGGGCGGCGTTAAGCCGGATGCAGTGTTTTATAAATCGTTTCCGCCAGTAATTGAATATTATAGGGCTTCTGCAAATAGACCATTTGATCCTTTAATACGCCCCGGTGAATGATCTGGTCGTCGGTGTAACCGGAAGTAAAGATCACGGGTATTTCCGGCCGTATCGCATGGATTTGATCCGCCAGTTCGCGTCCGCTGATTCCGGGCATGACCAGATCGGTCAGAAGCAAATCTACGGAATGTCCTCTATTCTTGAATATTGCCAAGGCTTCCTCGCCGCTAGCAGCAACGATCATGACGTATCCCAGATCCTGGAGTATCCGGCAGGACATTTCACGCACCGGCTCGTTATCTTCCACGAGAAGGATTGTTTCCGCGCCTCGGTGCAGGATTATGTCATCCGCATCGTCAGCGACCGTTCTTGTTTTGATTTTAGTGACAGGCCACAGTATTTTAAAGGTAGTTCCGATGTTGGGTTCGCTGTATACATGAATGGTTGCGTTATTCTGCTTGACGATACCGTAAACCGTCGCCAGGCCGAGTCCTGTACCCCTGCCGGTTTCTTTGGTCGTAAAGAAGGGGTCAAAGATACGCGTTCGCGTTTCTTCATCCATTCCGATTCCCGTATCGCCGACGGTGATCTGGAGCCGGCGCATATCGTCGTCGGGCGGCGCTTTCGGTATCAGCATCCGGTCAACAACGGTTTCTCCTGTTTCAATGGCGATGATCTTTTTCGCGGATGGTTCCTTCCGCTCGTGTATTGCGTCGCGCGCGTTGACGAGGAGATTGATCAGGATTTGTTCAATCTGGATCGGATCGGCCATTATGCACGGATCGGATTCCTGCAAATTCAGCCGGATCTGGATATCCTCGCCGATCAGCCGGGTCATCATTTTCAGGGAGTCGCGGATGAGCTTGTTGATATCGGTTGGTTCCGGGTTCAGGATTTGTTTGCGGCTGAATGCGAGGAGCTGATTGGTCAGGAACTGCGCGCGCTCCCCTGCGCGTTTGATTTCAATGATTTTTTCAGATATGGTTTTCGGAAGACTATTGTCCATCAGCAACAGCGATGTGTAACCGGAGATGATGGTGAGAATGTTATTAAAATCATGCGCGACGCCGGCGGCTAATTGTCCAATGGCTTCCATTTTTTGCGCCTGGCGGAGGTGCGCTTCCATTTTGTTGCGTTCGGTAACATCGCGCAGGATGCCTTGTACCGCCGTTCCGTTCTGATAATTGATGTAGGAAACCGACGCCTCAAGTTCGACGGTTTGTCCCTTCCGGCTTATCCCCGTAAAAGAAAATGCCGTCTGGGGAAGCTCGCCGTTTTGGATGCGCTGGAGACGATCTTCGATAAAAAGTTTGCTTTTCGGCGCAACTAGCTGAATAAGATCAAACCCGGGCATTTGAATATCCTCTTCGGAAATTTCGAACAGCGACAGGAATTTTTTATTCACGATTTCGTACTTCCGGTTGAACAACAGGTAGATCGCGTCGTTGGAATGTTCGATTAGTTGCCGGTATTTTTCTTCGCTTTCGAGAAGGGCTTTTTGAGCCGCTTTTCGGGCAGTGATATCCGTAATAAACCCCTCAAGATACAGCAATTCGTCCTGTGGGCCATAAATACCACGGCCTCTTTCCCAGACCCAGCGAATCTTCCCGTCGGCGGTGATGATCGGATATTCATGTTCGAATGTATCATTTCTAGACAGTACATCCTGCCATTTCTTCCACAGAAGAGCATGGTAATCGGGATGAATGACGTCGTTAAAGGTAAGCCTCTTGCTTCCAACTAAGTCGTCCGGGGAATAACCCGTGATTTCCTCGCATCCGCTGCTGATGAATTCCATGGTCCAGTAATGATCGTTTTTACATCGGTACACAAATCCGGGAAGGTTACTGATCAGCGTTTTAAATTTATTTTCGCTCGCCCGCAGGTTTTCTTCGGATTGACGGGTTTCTATCGCTTTGGCAAAAAGGCAGGCGAAGGCTTTTAACAGTTCAAGCTGTGTTGAAGTCCATGACCGGCCGCTGTTACATTGGTCATAGCCGATAAATCCCCACCATTGCCCTCTGATAAATATCGGCGCAATAACAATCGAGTACACGTTCTGGGGACGAAGCAATTCCTGCTCTGGCTCGGGAAGCGTATCGACATTTCCGAAGATCAGTTCGCCCGTTTGAAGCACGTCGATCCAGCGCCCGTATCCTGAAGCGCGTAAAGGCAGGTTCTGAAGCGCGGAATTATGAATTTGCGGATCCACCCCGGGCGTACACCATTCGAACCTCTGGCTGGCGAATATTTCGTTTTCAACGCCATTATGCACTTCGAAGATATACGTCCGGCTTACGTCGACCGCCTGGCCCAATTTCGCAAGAATGTCTTCCATGTGCGTTTCCCAGTCGGGCGAAGTCAGAAACCGGTCGGCGGCAAAGGCCATTGCATCGAGAATGGATTCACGCTGACGGATTTGATTTTCCATATCGCGTTGCTGTGTAATATCCCTGAAGAAGGCCATGGTTGCGGATCCGTCCGATAATGAAACGGTCGCAATGCTGATTTCATGCAATACCCTTGTTCCATCGCGGCGAATGCCGTGACATTCGTAATGATCCGGCACGGGCATATTCGCGCTTCGATTTCTTATGTAATCCGCAATACGTTCCCGGTCTTCGGGCGCGATAAATTCCATAGCGTCCACGCCGACAAGCGATTCATATTGATCCGCGCCGATACCCGTTATAAACGCGTTGTTTGCGTATAAAATCAATCCCTGCCGGGCAAGAAGAATGGGAATGGGCGAAGACTCGAATAATTTTCTGAACCGCTCCTCACTGGCCCGCAGGGCTTCTTCGGCGGCTTTGCGGTCGGTAATATCCCTCGCGGCGCCAACCACGCCGATGATATCGCCGTTCTCGTTGCGCAACGGGGTTTTGATGACGTCTAAGAATAAGAATTTTCCTTTCACATTGCCGTATTCGTCAAACCGTCCGGTTACGCAGCTTTCAAGAACAATAGCGTCGGAATCCCGGCAGATTTCCCCGAAGGTATGCCATTGCGGATCATCAGGATGCGCTGATCGTTCGCGTTCGGCAAAAAACAGATCATTCTTGCCGATCGGTTCATGGATATCTTTTGCGTTCAGCAGGTTGTCACAGATTGATTGATTAACAAAAATGTAGTTTTTATTAACGTCTTTAGCCCAGATCATATCGGTCAGATTGTCGGCCATGTTCCGGAACAGTTCCTGAAGCCTCTTGTAATTCTGTTCGCTGGCCGCTAATTCCTCTTCAGCTCTTTTCTGATCGGTGATATCAATATTTGTGCCCACACAGCGGTAAGGAACGCCATTATTGTCTTTTAATAATTTGCCCCGCGTAATAATCCATCGCCAGTCGCCGTTTTTATGCTTCAGGCGGTGAACGATTTTATATTTTTTCGTTTTTCCGAGAAGATGATCTTCAACCGCTTTTTGAATTTTATTAGCGTCATCGGGATGCCAGAGGTTCTGCCAGCCGGCGAATGAATTAACCACCTCGTTATCTTCATAGCCGAGCATTTTTTTCCAGTATGGCGAAAAAACGACTTTATCATTCAGTATGTCCCAGTCCCACATACCGGCGTCTGTGCCCTCCACCGCGATATTGAGGCGGTCTTCGCTTTCCCGCAGCGCTTCTTCGGCTCTCTTGCGGCTGGTGACGTCGCGAACAATGGCTTGCAGGATAATTCGGTTTCCCTGGACAATTCGGTTCAGCGATACTTCAGCTTCAAACGGCGTACCGTCGAAACGGATATGCCGCCATTCAAAAAACTGGTCGTCGCCCAGCATGGCCGCTCTGATTTTCTCAAGCGCATATTCCTTTGAATCTCTGCCGTCCGGCTGAACGACCGGCGAGAAACGGTAGGGCGGTTGGTCGAGGATCTGCTCCCTTGTACAGCCGAACATTTCAAGCGTCCGCCGGTTGCAGTCGACAAAGCGGTCGTTTTCCATGATGAATATCGCGTCATTCGCCGATTCAAATAACAGGCGGTAGCGCTCTACGCTTTCCTTCAGTATAGTTTCAGTGTTTTTACGTTCGGAGATATCCGTATGAATTCCGACGAGCCCGATGACTTTCCCAGCCGTGTCGTTAATGGCGTAAGCGCGTAAAAGGATATTCAGAACCGACCGGTCTTTCCCGTACATGAGTGCTTCGCCGGTCCATATTTTACCTGAACGGATGGCGGTAAACACTTCGCGTCCCTGCTTTTCGTCAACGTACACCGCGGATGGCGGATCTTCTCCGATTTTACCGAATAGGTCGTCAAACGCTTTATTCTGATAAAAATGTTTCCCGTCGGGCGTTGACATTCCAACAGCGTCCGATGAGTGCTCAACCGACGATTTGAAAAGATTCAGCGATTCGTCCGTCCGTTTTTTTTCGGTGATATCCTGCGCGAGAGCTATGACGACTTTCTTCCCGTAGTATAGACTGGGATAGAGGCGTACGTCTTTCGGGAAAATGTCGCCGTTTTTCCGGCGGCCCCAGTACTCAAACCGTTGAGGTTCTCCGTCGAACGCCTTTTTCAAGGCAATTCCCAGAGCATTCAGATCGTTTTTCCCGGGCGCGCTCAATACCTTGGGCGATTTTCCGACAAAGAATTTCTTCGGATAACCGTACATTACTACTGCGCCGTCGTTGACGTCGATAAACTGTCTTTTTTCATCAATAACATAAATCGCTTCAAGCACGCTGTTGAACAGGTTCCGGTAGCTGATCTCGCTTTGTCGCATCTGTTCATGGGCGTTCGCGCGTTCCTCTTCGTTGCCCACAGCCGCCGCGATCATTCCGGTAATCTGAATATCCTCTTCCGAAGGGGGATTATCCCAGGTATACACGATGCACAGGGAACCCCGTGTAACGCCTCCGAATCTAACAGGATAACCAATGTAAGTGCGCAGGCCGAAATTTTTTACATTGGGATCCGTTTTGGCATAACGCGTTTCTTGCAGGTTCCGTATAATCAGCGGTTCGGTAGTTTTTTCCCGGATAACGTCATAACAGACCCGTCCCTTCGGGTCGCCCTCGGTTTTGAAATGATCGGGTAGATTCCAGTGGCCTCGGGTACAGAGTTGTTTGCCTTCAAGCCGGTTATAGAGCGCGCAGTCCGCTTTCAGCAACTTGCCCAACAGCGACGTCAGTTTATGGATATTCCTGTCATGATTTTCGTTCAGTTCAAGAAGGCAGTCGTTAATGCGCTTCAATCGGCTTTCGAAAGCATGGGATAGTTTTTTGCCGATAACGTGTTTTCTGACAGCTTCCGTTTTTTTTCGCTTTGTATCAGCCGCTACACTGCCCGGCTTGTCGCGTACGGCGCTCTTTGAGGATGAACGGGGCGATACGGTTGTTTTTCCCTTTTTTGGATTTCGGGGTTCCATACGTTTACCGCCTATTTGGATTTTATGGACATGAATTCGATCTCAAAAATTTAATAAAGTCTGTGATCAATCACAAATAAAAAATGCGTCCCGAATTACCTCGCGAGTTCATATTTTACTTTCAGTGACAGCGTAAACTGCACCATGGGCTCAAGAATGAGGGGATTGATCACGGCGTTAAAACCCTCAATAGTCATGCCGTTGTAAAAAAAGGTCTTTGATTTTCATTTTTCCTTGATCCAGGTGTCTGACTTGGAAATATATCCCGTTCTTTGCTTGATGTCCGCGCTTTCAAATGACTGATAAGAATTGTACATCTCTGACGGAAAATAAATTTCATAATTTTCCGCGTATATCTGCGCGTTCGGTTTCAGTTTCACGTTCAGTTTTTGGGCGTAAAGGTCTTTTTTTCTGTGAATGATTTTAACGGCTTCCTCGAACAGCTGGTTACGGATTTCATCGCTTTTATTAACGTAATAATCCACCTTGACGAGATCATAAATATCATTCCGGGAGGCGAGCGCGACGAGGGTATCAAACAGTTTCCTTTTGTCGAAACGGATGCTCACGTTTTTCTGCACTTCAAATCCCTCCATCTTCTCTTCGGCGATGTTCCCGGATACCGCGTAATCGAATATCGGGCGCTGGCTGATAAAATCCACGTCAACGTCGCTTTCCCTTATGCCTTGTGCCGTAAGCGATTGCATGAAAGTGCTGATCCGCTTATCAATTTTATCAATACATACTGAAATCGTTTTAGTCTCCTCTTTCACGGCCCACACTGCGACGAACTGGTCCGCTTTGGTATTAATTATCACGGAAGCGGATATCAGGATCGTTGTGTCGCTGAGGTAGATTTGTTCCTGGGATGCCGTGTAAGTTTTGATTGAGTTGGCGTGCGAATAATCCGTGGAGCTTTTCTCGTATTCGATGTTTCCGCTTACTTGTGAAAAAATCGTGGATGAGCAGAACAGGCCGAGTAGGACGATATATTTTTTCATATCAACATTCCTTTGAAAAGTAAAAAGGATCACCCGTGAGCGTGATCCTTTTTTAATTAGCCGAATGGGTATTTACTTTTTGGCCTTTTTCGGCGGTATCAGGCTTTCGGCGAATTTAGCATGGTCATCCACGGCTTTTTTTCCAACATCCGACGCGGTTTCCATATCGGATTTCACTTTGGTCAGCGCGGCTTTGTCGGCATTGAGTTGTTTCATGACTTCTTCATGGGGTTTGGCGGGATCATATTTCTTGAATCCTTTCATCCATGCGCTCATGCCGTCTTTGGCGGTCGCGATCAGGCCTTTTGCGGCGGTGATGTCGTCGGCTTTGTGATCGCCGATCTTTTTAGCCAGCGCTTTGTCTTTGGCGAGTTCATTATGCTTGTTCAGCGTTGCGTCTAACTGAGCGTTCAGGCCGTCCAGTTCTTTCTGCATCGCCATCAGGTCGTCGTGAAGTTTCATCACTTCGGTATTGAGGGCTTTTTCCTTGTCGAGCAGATCTTTGCCTTTTCCGCAGGCCATAACGGTGAAGACGGCTAGAACCGCGACAATCATCATTCTTGTTTTCATACAGATCTCCTTGGTTTAGGGTTATGGGGTACAGTTTAAAATTCTGAAAAAATCCGCAGTTTATGATCTGGATTTTCTTTGACGGTTTTTACTTCGGATATGAAGTTTCTTAAAAATTTTCCTTATGGTTACCAGCCCGCTGGTTTTGGACACGGCGCGGTGTTCGTAAGCGTACCATTACATCGCGTTCAGCAGGGGCAGGTTTTTTTTATAATAATCTTTATCCTGTAATTCCGCCGTCCCGATTTTATCTAATTCACGGTTAGCGTTTTTCCAGATACCTATCCAATTTTTCAGGTCTGGGGATTTTTTTTCACTTCTTCACCTTAATAATTGACAAAGTACATATAATCATAATAAAATAAAATAAAATTTTCTTCGATAAAAATTTATTTGTATTGTTTGCCCGTTTCCCTTATTTTAGTTTGTTCATCAATCGCGCGGTATACGGATGATAAATAATTCGTATAATTCGTCCGCCTGGGCGAATCGCGCTGGGAAAAGAAATTATTCTAAAGGATAATCTGAATGACTATTTCCGATCAGATACGTTCAGCGGGAGTCGTCGGCGCGGGCGGCGGCGGCTTTCCGACGTACGTTAAAGCGAATTCGAAAGTTGAATTTGTGCTGGCTAACGGCGCGGAATGCGAGCCGCTGATTCACAAGGATTATGAAATCATGGTTCATTATCCGGAGCCGATCGCGAAAGGCATGAAACTCATGATGGAGAGCGTATCCGCGAAGAAAGGATATTTAGGAATCAAAGAAAAAAATAAAAAGGCTATTGACGCCGTAAAACCGTTTTTGAAAAACGCAGCGATCGAGATGACCGAACTCGGTGATTTTTATCCGGCCGGCGATGAATACGAATTAGTGTATCTCGCAACTGGCCGGCTGATCCCAGCGGGCGGCATTCCCTTGAACGTTGGGTGCGTGGTGAATAATGTCGAAACGTTTTACAATGTCTACAACGCATCCAAAGGCATACCGCTGACTCAGAAATTTTTGTGTGTTACCGGCGCTGTAAAAAAACCGTCTGCGTTCTTCGCGCCGATCGGAACATCATTCCGTGACCTTATAACGCATGCGGGAGGTACGACGGTTGATGATTTCGGCATCTACATTGGCGGAACCATGATGGGCGCGCTGTCACTCAATCCTGATGACGTCGTCACCAAAACCACCGCCGGTCTGATTGTTCTGCCGAAGGATCATATGTTAATCAGAAGAAAAAACCAGCCGGAACAGAACTGGCACCGCATCGGCAAGTCGGCGTGCGACCAGTGCAGTTACTGCACGGAATTCTGCCCGCGGTATCTGCTCGGATACGACGTCCAGCCGCACAAGGTCATGCGCACGCTGGGTTTCACGACCGGCGGCGCTTCCATGTGGAACAACCTCGCCGAACTCTGCTGCGCATGCGGATTGTGCACGCTGTATTCCTGTCCCGAAGACCTGTTCCCGAAAGAGGCCTGCGACCGCGCGAAAGCCGCGATGCGCAAAGAAGGCGTGAAGTACACTCAGAAATTCCAGGTTAAAGTCCATCCGATGAAGGAATCGCGGCGCGTGCCGATCAAACAGCTTGTAAAACGCCTTCAATTGCAGAAGTATGATGTTCATACGCCTTTTACGGATAAATGTCCTCAGCCGTCAAAAGTTACCATTTTTTTGAAACAGCATGTCGGCGAGAAAGCGCAGCCCGTCGTGACCGTCGGAGAAAAAGTATCCAGAGACCAGTTGATAGCCGAGGTGCCGAAAGACAAGCTCGGCGCGCCCATTCACGCGTCCATCTGCGGAACGGTGGAGCAAATCACGGAACATTCCGTCACGATTAAAACATAGGAACAGTTATGGAGAAAAATTCAATCGGACTCATCGAATTGACCAGCATCGCGTCCGGTATGCTTGCCGCCGACGTCATGCTGAAAACATCCGCGGTGGAATTGATTTTATCGCGCACCATTTGTTCCGGCAAGTACATGGTTCTGATAGGCGGGGACGTCGCGGCGGTGCAGGCCGCCGTGGACAGCGCCGCGCATACCATCGATACGGCGGTTATCGATCATTTCGTCATCCCGAATGTTCATCCGTCGCTGTTTCCAGCGCTGTCAGGCCACACACATGTGGATACACTCGAAGCGCTCGGTATTATCGAATCGTTCTCCGTCGCTTCGCTGATCGAAGGCGCCGATGCCGCGGTTAAAGCGGCGAACGTGGAACTGATCGAAGTCCGTCTCGCCATGGCGCTTGGCGGAAAGGCGTTCTGTACGATGACCGGCGAAGTCGCCGCCGTTACCAGCGCGGTGGAAGCCGGAGCGAGGATCATCGCCGAGAAAGGATTGCTGGTTAATAAAGTCGTCATTCCGGCGCCCAGGCAGGAATTATTGTCGGAGATGATATGATACCTCTCGCCAAGTCGCAAAGCCGCAGAATTCAAACACCGCTATGTGCCGGGCGGATGAAAAACAAAGAGGATTAGAAAAATAAATATCCTGCGAAACACGTTAAACATAGGATGCATTAAGTTAATTTAAAACTTTATTCGCTTAGTGTCTTGGTGACTTCGTGGCTGTAATTTTTCTTTTCGTGATCCGCTGGCAAAGAATTAGATGATGAAAAAACAAAGCAACAAACCCGAACTGATGGCTCCCGCCGGCGACCGGACGATGCTGACCGCCGCGGTACAGCACGGCGCCGACGCCGTATATTTCGGCATTGATAAACTGAATATGCGCGCCAAGGCGGATAATTTCACGCTCCGGCGATTACCCGCCGTTGTGAAATACTGCCATGGGCGAAAAGTCAAAGCGTATCTGACGCTGAATACAATCATTTATGAACATGAATTAAAATCACTGGACAAGATCATCATAGCGGCGAAAAACGCAAAAATCGACATGATTATAGCGTGGGATTACGCCGTGATCGAACGCTGTAAAAAACACAGAATTCCGTTCTGTGTTTCCACGCAGGCATCTTTGTCCAATTCCGACGCTCTGAAATTCATCATGCGGACCGGCGCCCGGCGTGTCGTTCTCGCGCGTGAATGCTCGCTGAGCGATATAAAAAAAATCCGCAAGAAAACCAAACTCGAACTCGAAGCCTTCATTCACGGAGCAATGTGCGTTGCCGTCAGCGGACGTTGCTTCTTAAGCCATGACATGTTCGGCAAGAGCGCCAATCGCGGGGAATGTTACCAGTCATGCCGGCGCGAATACGAGATGAAAGATTCGAAACTGGATCAGTCCGTCATTGTCGGCTCCGATTACATTTTATCCTCCAAAGATTTATGTACCATTAACTTTATTGACCAGATGATCGAAGCCGGCATTAACGCATTCAAAATTGAAGGCCGCAAACGCAGTCCGGAATATGTGGCGACAGTAACTTCCGTTTACCGCAAAGCGATTGACGATCATTATGAAAAGAAACTGACGAAAGAAATCAAAGCTCAAATGCTCGATGAACTAAAGACCGTTTACCATAAAGGATTCACGGACGGATTTTATTTTCAGAAACCCGGCGCGGACAGTTTTGCCGAAACGGAAGGCAGTCAGGCGACGCGGAAAAAAGAATATATCGCCAAAGTGATAAATTATTTCAAAAAACCGCGCGCGGTTCATGTCCTGATCGAAGCCGGATCATTAAGTGTTAACGATCAGGTAATTATTACCGGCCCGGCAACCGGCGTCATACACGTGACGATTCGGCAAATGATGCTTGATAAAAAAAACGTGAATCAGGCCGGACAGGGCAATGAAATTACATTCGTTTGCAATTCGCCGGTAAGAGCAAATGATAAAATTTATCTTTTAACCAATCAGCGTTCGGTTAAATGAATTTTCGAATGAATCTGGGCGATATTATTATACTGAGCGAAAATATTTCTTGTGAATGGACGTTAAATCCTATATGTTTAAAACGTATCAATAAACAGGAGACTTTATGCCCCGAATGGTAAAATGCGTGAAACTGGACTCCGAAATGGAAGGATTCGATAAGCAGCCGATTCCCGGCGAATTAGGCAAAAAAGTTTATGATTCGGTTTCCCAGGCGGCATGGAAACTATTTCTGGAACATTTTAAAATGATTATGAACGAATACCGGCTCAATCTTATGGATCCGAAAACGGATGAAATTTTTAATGAGCAGGTGAATCGGTTTTTTTTCTCATCGCCTGAATGAATTTTTATAAAAAAAATAATACGACTTTCTAAACGTCTGCTTTTTTAAAAACGAAAACACATTTATTCTTGTGATCGAGATGATAAAAAAGAAAGGCGATAAAAAAGCGGTTATATTTTTTATTTTACGATAAGAAATATTTAAAAATTTGTTTTGTAATTTTAATTAAAATCATTATCGCAATTATAAACATTAATAATGGAAATAAAACATTTTTAAAGATCAAATATAATGACTTCCAATCAATCAAATTTAAGTTTA
>JBBIRG010000010.1:0-4250 GCA_037441945.1 Bacteroidota bacterium
TTAATGCAAAAATAATACCCTTATACCACAAAGTCAAGAGTTTTCTTTTCTGTAACTGGAACTCCCCGAAAAATTTTCAGGTTTTAAGGTTTAATTTGAGCACACCGGAAAACGGGTCGATGGCAACCGGCCGAGTAAAAACATTGGCAAGCAAGATACATAAAGCTTCACAGAGCCGATAATAGATATAAGCCGGCAGTTCTTTTAAACGTCCTGTTGGCAACACTTTGGAACTCAGGCACAATTCATCGATTAAGTTTTTTGATAGCGAAGCGATAAAACCCATCAATAGAAACAGCAACGTGGCCATGTTACGAAGTTTCTTATAGCGTAAAAAAACCATTTGCTCTAAACCATAATCCTGCTTGACTTGGCGGTGATATTCTTCGATTTTCCAGCGATATTGATACCCGGTCATCGTCATAGTCATGGCTTCATACGCATTCTCGGCTGGTAAATGGCCTAAAAACCATGAGTATCCTTTCTTGACGCCCTCTTCTTTGACAACCACCAACCACAACGGTTTATCCCAGAGCGTCTTTAAATCCCCTCGCGGAAAATCGACCCGAACGCAACCGACCTGATATCGATGGTTGATTGTTTTGCCATTCCGAATACGTTGAACGTCGAAATGCCATTGCAACTTCACTTTTCGGGCAATCTCTTTTAACGGCAGGACTTTTCCCTGATACCCTAAATGACGATCCCCCCGCTGACGAATAATAAAAAACTGATCCAGCGATAACCGATTCTCGATCAGGACTCGCCGGTCGCCGCCCCGATCGATCACGTCAATCATCCTCTTGGAGCCTTTCAACGATTGATCTAATCGTTCCCACATCCGGATGATTTTCTCATTTTCACTTTTCTCTAAATCCTTATCCTCCGTTACGCTGTAGAATTCACCGGCCAAAGGGACAACGATTTTTCCGTTTTTATCCACGCCGATAATATTATCCCAATGGTATCCCGGCCCGGTAACCACCTTGCCTTTTTCTGAAGAACGGGATCCATCGCGCACGTACGCCAAACCTTCCATCTTTTGCGCATAGGGCTTCTGAATGTCGCTGCCATCATAAATCCGGTAGAGTATCTCTTGTTGTTGCAGCGAACGTTGCGATAAATAGCCCGCTACCAGACGTTCGCTTAAATTTTCTTTATCTAAATGATACGATAATTGTTCCCATCGTTTCTTGAAAGTAGTTTCGGTGGGTACTTGTCGGACAATTTTGGATAGGTGGACGTGTTTACTTTTGATCAATCCCAGGAGAATATCGTACACGGCCTTTAATTCGGGTTTATAAAGCGCCTTTTGAAAGCGATTCACAAATTGATGTAATTTGATTTGCAATTTTTCGGTGGTTTCTTTACTTTTTGTCATAAGGCTTGTTTCCTTGTGTAAGTTGTTGTTTTTTCATACTACTAATATACACAAGAAATGAGCCTTTTTCAATGACCTACGTCACATAAAAGCCCTATTTTTAAGGTTCTATACAAATATCAAGATTATTTTTTCGGGGAGTTCCAGAAAAGGTTTTCAGCGGAAAAAATCGATTTTACGGAAACCATGAGCCGGCAAAACGTGATAACAGACCCTAGTTATTTAGTGAGATTATTTAGGATATTTACATAGAGATAGCGTATGCGTTCCTCGCCGGGATAATTGCGGTGCGAGCCGGCCAGTCGGAGATGTTCCTGAATCCTCTGAATATCGTTGACCGTCGCCATGCAATGCGCCAGGTAATAATGGCTGTACGGGATAATCCACGAGCGGTCCGGAAATTCCACAGCAACCTCCGCAGATTTTTCGAAATGATGCGCCGCATCCATGAACCGTCCATTCAGCATAAGCCGCTTGCCGTAAGCGAAATGCAAACGCTCAAAAAGGCCAGGTTGAGAGCGGATCCGGTTATCATTTATAATTCTCCTGAACGACGCGCTATCGACTCCGGAATCCGGATACGACAAACGATGAAAAAGCGTTTCCGCTTGCCTGTGATATTCATTCATTTGATATTTCAGCCGGAAACGGCTTCTTTCCCGTACCAGCGGATCGGTATGTGCGTGCGCAACGGATTGTTTGTACGCAAGGGCCGCCTGCGCCGCATTTCCGGCGCAATCGTAAGACAGGCCGAGATAATACGCCGCCGACCCGGTGATCCATCCGTGTGTCGGTATGAATTTTTGCGTGCGGCTTTCCAGCGACAACACCCGCTGAAAATATCCGGACGCTTCCTTATACCGATTCTTTAAAATCTCAATTCTTCCGAGATGATAGGCGGACATTTGTTCACAGGGAATATAACGTTCATGCGATACGGTGTAAGATTGCCTGAACATCGGCTCCGCATGATCATGCTGATCCATCAAAAAATATATCAGACCTGTCTGATGGCGCAGATACGGATTATCAGGATAATGTTTCATAAGCGTTTCTGAAATAACCAGCGCCTGTTCGTATTTTCCATCGTTGATCAGGATCTGTATCAGGATGAACAGCGATTCTGTCCGGTGCAGCGTGCCGTGATGCGCGGTACTATTGAGCATCAGCCGTCCGCGTTCCTTGTCGCCTCCCAGCCCGATCATAGACGCAAGGGCGCCCAGCCATTTCGGCAGGATGGCCGCATAGTAATCATATAGGCCCGGCGCCAGCCGGGCATCGTGATAAAAAATACTGCACGCGGGAACGGATTCATGCTGTGTTTTTGCCTTGCGCGCGTAATAGAACGCCTTCACCCAGTTTCCCTTTGCCCCATAGTACCGGGCGAGATTCCCAAAAACACATCCGGTATAAAAAAAGGATTCATCTTTCGCTATCGCATCCGACTTTTCAATCTGTTCAAGCAGTGCGTCGTGGCTACGGATGAATGCCGCTTCATCCCATGGATTTTCGGCGCCGGAAATGATTTTGTAGAATCCGGAGACCAGCTTCAGATAGCCGGCCGGTATACCCCCCCGCCCCTTCTCCTGCAGTTCTGAGGCGCAGGATTCGGCCGATCGAAAATCAAGATTGAAAACATAGTGCATGCCCGATTCGGCCGTGGAATCAATGGAATGCTTACCAGAGGTTTGAGCCGCCGCAGAAAAGTAATTTGAATAAAAAGTCAGGATGACAGCAAATAATAAAAGTTTCATAATAGACATGACAACTTAAAAAAAGTCGGTTCGAATGTCTCGGCTTGTCGCGACCTATCGAGAATCATGAGGGCATCTTCTCGATCCTTCGCTTTTCTCAAGACATGTCCGTCTGTTCCGGCTGCATCGGAAAGGCGTACCCGAAGAGACTCATATTTTGATGAAAAGGGAAACATACTATCTCAAGGAGCATCACAGAAATTTTGTTGTATAAATAATTATGAGACGAGTAGTAATAAACTGACCGATGCGTAACAAGCCGGGACGGAGTAATTTTTTATATCAGACTTTGGTGATATGTTTGTCAAAAAAGACTCGTGATTATAATTAACGAATAGAAGAGGTTGACCGTTTTTGTTGCGATTGATCCGTAAAAGGAATGAATGGGCGCGGTCAACATCCAATACGGAAATCAATGCTTTCCGTTTCCGTGATGCGGGTCGGACTGCGGAAGTACGGCTTTGACTTCCGCCATCGAGATCATCGGGAGGAAACGCAGGAACAGCAGGAACAATGTAAAGAACAGCCCGAACGTTCCCAGATACGTCAGCCAGTCCCATACGGTCGGCGAGTAATAATCCCAGCTCGACGGCAGGTAATCGCGGTGCAGGGTCACGATGATCACAAACCGTTCAAACCACATACCGATATTGATCAGGATCGACGCGATAAACAGGACAACCAGATTGGTTCTCATTTTTTTCCACCAGAACACCTGCGGCACGACGACGTTGCAGATGATCATGCTCCAGTACGCCCACCAGTAAGGCCCGAACGCGCGGTTAATGAATGCGAACGTCTCGTAATCATTCCCGCTGTACCACGCGATGAAAAATTCACAGCTGTACGCGTAACCGACCATCATGCCGGTGACCATCAGCACTTTCGCCATGTTCTCAAGATGGTACATCGTTATGATATGCCCGATATTGTAGATTTTTCTCGCGATGATCGTCAGCGTCATCACCATGGCGAACCCAGAGAAGATCGCGCCGGCGACAAAGTACGGCGGAAAGATCGTGGTGTGCCATCCGGGAAGCAGGCTGGTAGCGAAGTCGGTGCTGACAATGCTGTGCACGGACAATACCAGCGGCGTGGACAATCCGGCAAGAAGA
>JBBIRG010000010.1:4275-5990 GCA_037441945.1 Bacteroidota bacterium
TCCATTGCCGGTTACCGCCGCGCCATCCAAGAGCCAGTATACCGAAGATAATCTGTCGCGTCTTTGTTTTCGCTCGGTCGCGCAGAGTTGCCAGATCAGGAATCAATCCGACATACCAGAACATCAGCGAGACGGTGAAATACGTGCCGACGGCGAAAAAGTCCCACAGTAGAGGGCTTCGAAAATTAGGCCACATAGACATCTGGTTCGGCGCGGGCGCGAACCAGTACGTTACCCAGATCCGTCCGACGTGGATGCCCGGAAACACGAGCGCGCAGATCACGGCGAACAGCGTCATCGCTTCGGAGAAACGGTTGATCGATGTACGCCAGCGCTGGCGGAGCAGGAACAAGACCGCGGAGATCAGGGTTCCCGCGTGACCGATACCGACCCACCACACGAAGTTGACGATCGCCAGTCCCCACGAAACCGGCACGCTGATGCCCCAGATGCCCGTGCCTTCGAGGAGCAGAAAGCCGACCGACATGAAAAACGCCATCAAAAAAACCAATGCGCCCGCAAAGGCGTAAAACCAGAGCTTTGGCGGCTTTCGCTCGGTAATGACGCTGATATCTTCGGTAATGGATTTGAACGTCGCCGGTCCTTCGATCAAAGGCGGCTCTTCGTGTGCGTGTTCATGAATCGTTTGTTTTTCGGCTTCCACAAGAATACCTGGTAATTAATTATTTTTAAACTGATTGGCAATAAACCATTCTTTTATTCTGCTTTTTTTATCGTTTATTCTGCTTTTTTGTCTTTCGCCTGTTTCGCGTCTTTCGCGGAAAAGGTATTTCATGCCCTTTTATCAAGATCCGGATTCGGGTTCCGCAGTTTCGCCCGATACGACAATCGCGGACGGATGTTCAGTTCCTCCAGCAGAACATAATTCAGATTGCTTTTGCGGATTTTCGCTACTTCGCTGTCCGGATCGATAATGTTTCCGAAATGAATCGCGTTGACGGGACAGCTTTGCTGGCAGGCGGTTTTCAGTTCTCCGTCTTTCACTTCCCTGTTTTCTTTTTTCGCGGTCAGTTTGGCTTCCTGGATGCGTTGAATGCAGAACGTGCATTTTTCCATTACGCCGCGCATACGGACGGACACGTCGGGATTCTTGGACAACTTGAGTATCTCCGGCATTTCAGACTGGAACAGTCCGCTGGCGCCTCCGTTGTAATCAAGGAAATTGAACCGGCGCACTTTATACGGACAGTTGTTCGCGCAGTACCGCGTGCCGACACAGCGGTTGTACACCATCAGGTTGAGTCCTTCGCGGTCGTGCACGGTAGCGACGACGGGGCAGACCTGTTCGCAGGGCGCGTTCTCGCAGTGATGACAGGTCATCGGTTGGAAGACAACTTCGGGTTCATCCGGCGAACCGGCGAAATAGCGGTCGACGCGCATCCAGTGCATCTCGCGTCCGTTGCTGACCTGTTCTTTGCCGACGACCGGAATGTTATTTTCGCTCTGGCAGGCTATCAGGCAGGCGTTGCAGCCGATACACGCGTTCAGGTCGATCGCCATGCCCCATTGGTAACCGGATGTGTAATCGCGCGGCGAATCGTAAATGGATTTCGGCTTTCCGTCTTTGCCGATGAACGGCGTGAGCGCGGGATTCACCCGGCTTTCCTTGGCGAAATCCGGATCGGAGCGGTATTGTTCCAGCGTCGCTTCGCGGATGAAAACCGGGCGGCGTTTATCCACCGTTTTTTTTACGA
>JBBIRG010000010.1:6017-17444 GCA_037441945.1 Bacteroidota bacterium
GCGCGCTTTTCCCGGTAACGCAAATTTTCGCGCCGGAGCGGATCGCTGAACCCGCCGTCATCAGCGGATATGCGTTGAATCCGACGCCGCTTCCGATGCGTCCGGCGGACACGCGCCCGTAGCCGAGCATCACGGTAACGGACCGGTCGGCGTGTCCGGGCAAAACCCATACCGGCAGTGTCACTTCGGCGTTATCAATAGTTATGGTGATCAGCGGCTGGTAAGATTTTCCGCTGCGCAGGATATTGCGGACGCCGAGCGTTTTTGCGAGCGACGGGCCGATCAGCGCGACATTGTCCCAGGTGATTTTCGTTACCGGATCGGGCATTTCCTGCAGCCAGCCGTTGTTGGCGTACCGGCCGTCGAAAACGTTCGGGGAAGGCCTGACATTGATTTCAATTTGATCCGCATCGCCGGAAATGACGCCGGCGTTTTTTTTCAGATCATCATTCACCGAATTCATGATAAACGCTTTGTTTACTTCCGGCAGCGCGCTTCCGGCGAGAAACCCGTCGTGAAGAATCTTTCGCCAGGCTTTTTCAAAACCGAAACCGCCGAGCGTCGATCTCCATGTTTCACGGACAATTTCATATCCGCGCACGGGTTCGCCGGTTAGAATGACCTGCAGCAGTTCCTCAGCGCTGTGCGCTCCGTAAAGCGGCTCAATCAAAGGTTGTATAACACTTAATGTTTCGTCGGCAGACCGGACATCGCCCCATTGTTCCAGAAAATGCGAACGGTGAATATGCCACTCGCACCGGATGGAAGTTTCATCGAAACGATCGCTTAAATGAACGCTGTGCTTCACCTTTTTCAGCGCGCCCGCGAAATCCAGACCGGCCGTTGACTGATAAACAGGATTTCCGCCGAGAACAAATAAGTATTGTACTGAATCTTCATTCATCGATTTGACCAGATCCGTCAGCGCAAGAGACTGCGGCAGGGCGGCGTCTTTTAATTCGCGGAAGGTCACGGTCTTCCCGGTATTGTCAAGCGCGTCATTGACGGCAAAGGTCAGCGCATGCGCAATCGCCGGCTGATGACGGCCGCAGATCAGCAGGCTTTTGCCGCGGTTTTTCATCAGATCTTTCGCGATCACGCCGATCTGGTATTCGGTTTTTTCGTCTAAAGGTTTCACGGAACCGCTGTCCAGTCCCTTGAGGCGAAGCCCTTCTTTCTGAATAGCCGCGATCAGGCGCATGATCCAGCGCGTTATCTTGCCGCTCTGCATGGGAATACGGTGATCGGCCATCGCGCCGGTGGGCGTCAGAAGGCTTTCTACGGCATACAGCCGGTTCATCGTGTTTTTCTGGTCATTGACACGGCGGCCGTCCGCAAACTGTTTTGCGTGAACCACGGCGTTGGTTTCCGAATACAGGAAATCGGCGTCTAACGACAGGATAACATGCGCTCGATCAAACCGGTACACCGGATACAAGCTGACATTTTCGTTATGGCTGTCGGGCCGGTCAGCGGCTTGTTCCGTCAACATACGGAGACCGCTAACAACCGGTTCATCGCTGACCGGATCGTATGTGTACCATACCGAATCCGGAAATTCCCTGAGAAATCGATCTTTCAGGCGGAATAATGTAGGCGAATGAAACGAAACGGATAACACGGCCAGTCCTTTGCCGCGGGACTGTTTGATCTTCGGCAGTTCCTCTTTGTAAAAATTCACAAAATCGTCCCAGGTGTTTTCCGCGCCATTTTTAAAAACCGACTTGGACCGGTCGGGATCGTACAAGTTAAGAATTTCCGCGAGAATAAACGGATGACTTCCGCCCAGCGTGGACGGATGATCGGGCAATGTTTCAATTTTGGTGGGACGCCCTTCATGCGTCTCAACGATGATGCCGTAAGCGTTCAGTCCGAACGGCATGGCGGTAGCGTAGCGGTTAGCGATTCCGGGAACAATTTCCTCCGGCTGGATGACATACGGGATAACTTTTTCCACGGGTTTGCGGCAGCCGGCCAGACCCGCCATAGCCATCGAGGCGCTCATAAGCGCGATAAAATTTCTCCGTGAAATGCCGTCGTTTGATTCGGCGGACAAATCAGGAAATTCATCTTTGGTCATTCGGAGGTATTCGCCGGATTTTTCCAGATGATGAAGGCTTCGCCAGTACGTCTTGTCGTTCATGTCCGTTTCCTTTATCGGTGGCAACCGGAACAGTCTTCCGGAGGAATGATTTTTCGGGTTTGGCGGAACATCGCGCCGATCTCCCGCTGGTTGGACGGAGGCGTCCAGCCCATCGCGGTGACGAGATTCGCCGGCCGCAGATGCACGTCCGGATCGCGGTGGCAATCCAGGCACCAGCTCATGCTCAGCGGTTTGGCCAGCGAGACCATGGGCATCGCAGAAATATTGCCGTGACAGGATTCGCAGCCCACGCCCGCGCGGATATGCGCGCTGTGATTAAAATACGCGTAATCGGGAAGCTGATGGATTTTAATCCACTCCACCGGCAGTTTGGAACTGAAACTGTTCCGGATCAGCGCTAATTTTTCACTTTCGGCTTTCACGATCGTATGACAGTTCATGCAGGTCTGCGTGGGTGGAATATTTGATACGCCCGATTGCTCAACCGAAACATGGCAATACCGGCAGTCGATCCCGAGATCGCCGGCATGAAGCTGGTGATCGTACGGAACGGGCTGAAGCGGGCGGTAACCGACGTCGGTGTAATCCGGAGAGCCGTAATACCAGAAAAAACAGACCGCTGATACGAGAAAAACTATGAATCCGGCAAACGTGATCAGCGGCAGACGGTTCGCTTTTTTGGAAAAAATCTGTGGCACGGAAACTCCTTAATGATCAGATCGGAAAGAACGGTGCGGGTGGGTAAAATCAAAAAAAGGAACGTTTATTTAAACAATAAAAAATGTAAGCGAAGAACGTTCATTTTTCAAGTAAAAATTTATTAATTAACCGTACATAAAAAACGCGAAAACCGGCATAAAATCTGTCCTGAAATTTCTTCAAAATCCATCCAAAAACTATCCATTATTAAAAATTTATTGTACATTAAGACATAACCGGATTCCGGATGTATTTAACGTATGAATTCATGAGTAACTGTTTCCGTTTCTTATTCCTCTTTTGTTTGACAGCCATCGCGTCAGGGATCATTAGCACAAATATCGAGGACACTCCGGACGTCCGGCTGTCCGCAGATGGGTCAAAAACAGACAGTGAACATGTCCGTTCCGGTTATCAGTTCCAACGGTTGCCAACCGAAATCATCACCCGCCTCCCGACCCGCGATTCCGTCATCGCGCTGACATTCGACGCCTGCGAATCGGTAACGCCTTCGTATATTGACACATCCGTTCTCCAATATATTATCCGCAGTGAATTGCCGGCGACGCTTTTTATCAGCGGACGATTCGCCGAGCGGAACAAACAGACGATCGCGGAAATTTCGGCGCTCCCGTTCATCGAAATTGAAAATCACTCGTATGATCACGTTTTGCATATGGAACGCCTCCCCCTGACGCAAGTATTTACGGATGTCGAAAGAGCACGGAAAACGCTGGACGGTTTATCGCCTGCAGAAACCCGTTTTTTCCGCTTCCCCGGCGGACATTATGACACGCATTCTCTTTTGGCTGTAAGCCAGATGAAGTATCAGGTTGTACACTGGTCCTATCCCAGCGGCGACGCGGATCCCGCGATTCCTGAAAAACGGATCATCGAGTGGAATGTATCTCAGGCCAGACCGGGTTCGATCCTGATCTTTCATATCAACGGCCGCGGATACAAGACCCGTCGCACGCTACCCGTCATCGTGGATGAATTAAAAAAACGCGGGTACCGGTTTGCGCTTTTGAAAGATTATCTGTAAATTACGGATGCCTGCAATTGTTTGAAACCGCCATTTTTTTTGACACTCACCGATAGCATATCGCGACACGGTTTCTGACCTGTCTTCCGGAACTTCTGGCCGTATTGCTGTATTACCCGTTAACTGCGCGCCTGCTTATGATGGTTGTCATCCTCAATACAGCCGTTACTGAAGGAACGGATGAAAAAATGAAAAGTCCGCTATTTTGTTTTATCGTTTTTATTTCGGAACACCTCATTCGCCGGAACCGATTTTGACGACCGGTTTGTCAAATTTCCGGTTAATTGAATCGACGGTCTTCAGAAGCTCGTCACGGCGATGCTGCGATTCATCGTCAAAGAGGTCGAGCGCGGCGTCTTCCCCTTCCAGGACGCAGCCCACGCCGATAAGCCGGATGGGTTTCTTCTCGCGGTCGCATTCGGCAAAGAGACGGAGTGCGATTTTATACAGTGTCACTGGATCGTAGGTGGGCTGAACGGTCGTCTGGCGGGAATGTTGCATCCAATCATGGTAACGTATCTTGACGCGTACTGTCCGCGCTTTTCGTCCGGCGGTACGCATATCTTCGGAAAGATAAGCGGTCATCTCATGCAGTTTGATCCGGATAAACGACATATCGCGCGTGTCGTCCGGAAAAGTTTCTTCGGTGGACATCTGTTTACGTTCATGACCTGTTGATAATTCCTGCGAACCCTCACCTCGTGCGCTTTCAAGGATATACAACCCCCATTGTCCGAATCTCCGGGCGACAAAATCGACCGGCAGTTTTGCCAGATCGCCGCAGGTGCGGATGTTGTAACGCGCGAGCTGTTCCGTCATGTATTCACCGATGCCGGGAAGAACCGACGCCGGTAACGATTCAAGGAACTCCGCCTCTTCACCCTCTGGAATTTCAAGAATACCGGTCGGTTTGGCGCGGTCACAGGCGATTTTGGCCATCATTTTATTCGACGCGATACCGATGGCGCAGGGGAGCGATAATTCTTTCCGGATCGTATCCTGAATGGATCGCGCGATTTCCGTAAACGGTTTCCCGAACAACCGTTCACACCCGGTCCAGTCCAGATAGAATTCATCAATGCTGGCAATTTCAAAAACCGGAGCGTACGGTTTCAGGATATTCCGGACACGGCGTGAATAATCCTGGTAGGCGCCGAATGTGCTTTTCACGCGGATCGCGATAGGACATTTTTTCAGCGCCAGCGACGTCGCCATGCCCGCCCGGACGCCGTATTTGCGGACTTCGTATGACGCGCATGTCACTACGCCTCGTTTCTGCGGGTCGCCGGCCACAATGATCGGCTGGCCGATCCATTCGGGATGAAGCGCGCGTTCCACCGATACGAAAAACGCCGTCAGGTCCAGATGGGCTATCCGCGGAGGATGCATCGCTGTGTCTATATCCTAAACCGGAAGAGCCGGATTTGAGTTGTTACAAAGATTGGTAAGGCTTTTCCCAGCGAATCACACGTATAAATACGAATACCTTTTCCCGCTAAATACACCAAATATACGAAAGGTATGAATGCAAAATGAATTCCTTTTCGTTTGTTTAGCGTCATTCGCGGGTTGATGGTTTAACCGAAGAGATCACGGAGAACAAAGAGCATTCGTAAACGCTTTTTCCCGTTTGCTTTGTCTCTCGTGGTCTCCGTGCGCTCGGTGGTTTATTTTTTTTGTGTCTATTCGCGTGTTTCGCGGGCTAAAGTATTCCTTTGCGTTCATCGCGATTTCGGTGGTCAATTGATATTTCAGAATTATCAACGCAAAAAACGCAGATGTTGTTGATTCTGAATTTAATCGCTGAGCAGGGTTTTGATTTTCGTCATCAGGATATCCACGCCGACACGGTTTTCCACGCCGTGCGGAATAATGATATCCGCGTAGCGCTTTGAGGGTTCCACAAACTGCAGATGCATGGGCTTGACAAACCGCTGGTACTGGTCCAGCACCGACTCAATGGTACGCGCGCGTTCCGCGATGTCGCGCTTCAAACGGCGGATCAGACGGACGTCGTCGTCGGTATCAATGTACACCTTGATATCCATCAGATCCCGCAGACGCGGGTTTTCCAGAATCAGAATGCCTTCGAGCAGAATGACTTTATGCGGTTCGATGCGGTACGTTTCCGCCATGCGCGCGCTGGTCTTGTGATCATAGCAGGGAATATCTATGGTCTGATTATCCAGCGCCTTCTTCAGGTGGTCGGTCAGCAGGTCATTGTCAAATGCATCCGGATGGTCGAAATTATAGCCGAGTTCCGGAATGGTCGGAATATCGGGTAAATCCCTATAGTAAGAGTCCTGCGCGATGATCACGACCTTCTTTTTTCCGCCGAGCGTTCGTACAATTTCCTTGGATACCGATGTTTTACCTGAGGCCGTGCCGCCGGCTATCCCGATTAAAATATTATTTTTTGACATGCCCTGTATCCCTACCGTGAAAATTAAACCGGAATAACCATAACAAAAATAAATATAAAATAACAGAGATTTATAAGGTTTATTTTGACGGGCGTACCCTCGTGCCGAATTTCCGGACCCGATCAATAACGCTTTCGGCGGTAAACGCGCCGGGTGATGAAACAGGACAGCCTGCTTGTTCTAGCGCCCGCGCCGTCCAGTGATTGCACATGTTGAAAAAATGATAATCGCCGTTCGCTTTGTAAAAAAACGTGTTGCCGTAAAATGAAGTTCTCTGCGGTTTTTGAAGGCTGTCGAGCGCGAAGCTTTCATGAATATAGCCGCATAATTTTTCAAAGTCAGACCGCCGGAGCGAAATGGAATAAACGGATTTGGCGCCCGATCGGTTTTTGGGTTCCGTATGAAAACCGTACACATGCATGACACTGGGCGTCGACCAGGCAACCGCGCGGACGGCCGTCCAGACTCCCGGATCGGACGATTGGAAAAACTCTTCATCGCCCCAACCGAATTCGACATAAGGATAGTCGCGGACGTCGTCTAACAGCGCCAGTAAAGATTTAGGAATGTCCTGCATCGTGAGGATCAGTCCGGTATGCCAGCTTTCATGGATAACATAAACAGCGCGGCGGTCAGCCGTTCCAGCCGAATCCGGGTCTGGTCGCGCAGACAACGAACCGCGCGGTTCTGTCAAGCTCAAAAACAGCGTGATCAACACTGCATTCTCAGCCATCCTCCGCAAGAAGGAGGTCGCCGTTTTTTTTATGCTGAATGAATGGCGCATCTCACTTACCTTTACCAGACGTCTTTCGAATGAACAGCGGTCAGCCCGACGCCCATCATGCCGGCATTCTCCGGCCTGACGCGTATGCCCGTATCTGAAAGACGCTCATAAAAAATGCCGAGCCTGACGGTTTGATGATTTCCCAGAAGCGCGCCTGCGGAAAAACCGTAATCGATTTGCATGACGGAAATTTTTTCAAACCGGCTGAAGAATCCGGAACGCCTGCCGTAAAGGGTCAGCCGAGTATGCATTTGCGCATAGCACCCGAAAAAATGTTCCGGCCTTTTGCGATGATAATCGGCTTGAATCCCGACGGAGCCCGTCAAGCGCCTGATATGGTCGGAAGGGCTTTCAAAGCGTTTCGGCCAACGGTGATCCTGACGGATCGTATAAATATCGTTCTGAATCAATAATCGCGCCGAGCTGTTTTTACCGCCGGTCGGGAAACGCATCAAATAATTTCCCTGCAGGCTTCCGTAAATCAGCGTCCTTTCCTGCCCGAGCAAATAATTATCGAGGTCGTGCTTGCAGCGGTGAAAATACCCGATCTGCGCGTAACTCCGGCCGAAGGCTTGGGTGAACAGAAAACCCTCTTCCCAGAAAACCGCCCTCGGATTGAAACGGATGTCGTTGGCGGAATTGGAAATGATTTCGGCATGCGCCAAAAAAACCAGATTGGACGATGACGCGTTCCTGAACAGTTCAAGGTATCCGCCTAGTTTCTGGAACCACGCATGTTCGCGGTCGTCGCTGTAAACATACTTTCCGAACGCAGCCCAGCCGCTGTAGGAATCGAACCAAGCGATGCGATTTGCGTCGGCATCGGCCAGACAGACGGCCATCGGATTCACATGAACCCGGCGAACGGGCATACGCTGCGCATGAACCGGAATTTCGCAAACGAAACAAATCAGAAGCGCCTGAATGAGTCTAAATGCCATCATGGATTCAACCGGCGAAACGTTAATGATCTGACATTCACATTCACATTATCAATATAACATCGCCGCGTATTCATAGCAAAAGATTTTATGTAAATCGGCCGGCTGAAAAAATTAATAGAACGTCCGGCTTCCGTAATCGGTACGCTGGATTTTCACGTCGCGCAGGTTCGCCGCTTTGATCTGCACGATGAAGAAATAACCCGCGGCGGGACCCATCGGCGTCCAGTCTAACCGCATTTCCCAGCAGTGCAGGTCGCGGATGAACGAAAAACTCTGGCTGACAAAATCTTTTTTCATGACGTCATACCGCGCGTTATAGCTGATCTGCCAGTTGCGCGTTATTTTCATACCGGCGGTTATGTTGACGCCAAATTGTTTCGTTACAACTTTGGGATTGTACTTGTTGATATCGTAATTGAAATTAAACCGGACGTCCCACGGCACGCCCTCGGGTAAAGAAGGGTTGGAGGGCATGAATTGCGAGCCCGGCGTTTTCCCTGCGGTTTGCGCGGTTTCTTCCCTTTCCTTATCCGCGGTGTTTCCTGTACTCTCCCCGCCCTGAAGCGTAAAACCAGCGGTTGCCGAAGCGCTGATCAGGCGCGGAATCTTATTAAGTTTGTCGATCCGCGTGTTGCGGGCATAATCCCAGCGGTAAAAATCATGAACCATGTTCATCGACAGCGTCACATTTTTCGCGAGATCGTTACTGACCGATAAATTGGTCGATAAATTGGACAGTTTGAACTGCTCGGCTTCAAAATTATAACTGATGGATGAATTCCAGTTCAGCAAATCAAGTTTTTTTTCATCGGATTCCAGCTGACCGGATTTGGTTTTTGCGGTGTCTTTTCCCGATGTTACAAACTTTGCTTGAAAAACGTTGGCCAGGTTCACGCCCATAGAAAGCGCTCTTCCCGACGGCGTTCCTCCAAAGAGTATGCTGCCGCCGTAACGGTCGTATTTCGACACGCGTCCGGCCGTATCTCGCACCGTTTCCCAGTAACCCCATTGCCGTTCTGAAAAATCGGGCTGATAAGTCAGGTTTACGCTGGGCGTCATCACATGACGCAATGTTTTCAGCCCAAAGAGATCAGGATTCATCATGCCGTACAACTTGGTTGAAAGCGACAGACTGGTACTATATGTATGCCGCGCGTAAAAACCGCGGACGGTGTCGCTTGTAACAGCGCCCGCTCCGGACGGCAGGAAATTTTCCCGTCGCCGATCGAACCAGGTTTCCTGAAACGCGAAATTAGGGGAAAGATTGAAATATTTCATTACTTTGAACGGCGCGGAAACGCCGACCGTATGGTTCATCCCGAGCGCGCTCTGCGTCACAGCGGTATCGTTCGCATGGAATTCCTTGCGCAGCGCGTTGGAACTGTAACTGTAACGGATCGTCTGGTACCAGGTATCGGGCTTATCGCGGTCTTTCTCCGGTTTCGCGAAAATCGGCGCCGACGATTTGCTGACCGACACATTCGGGAACGTGAAATCGCGCTGGCCGTTGTCTAAATTTTTCGACTGCGACAGGTTCGCTGACACACTGCCCCAGTCGAAGCTGGTATTGTAACTGACGTTCGAACGCACCTGCCGGTTCAGCACCTGCTGCTGGTTGATGCTGGTGAACTGGTAAAAATTCTTCGAACTGATGTAATGGACGTCCGCGTTCAGGTTCGACCGCTCGCCGAGCGTCTGGCTGTGCGTGGCGTCAATGCTCCATAGCCGGTTTTTCTCGCCGCTGATGTAACTCAGCGAGGAATAGGAAAACTGGAAGGTGCCGGTAAACGAATACCGTTTCGCGTAGCGGACGCCTTCCCGGAACTGATAGCCGGCCTTATCGAGATAATCCACCTGCGTGAGCGCGTCGAAATAATCGTTCGGCGCCCAGTAATAACCGAAATTCCTTATCTGGCGGCCTTCGCGGGGCGTCTCGCTGTAAGTCGGCGGCACAATGCCCGAACGGCGGCCGGTCTGGTTTGGAAATACGCCGAACGGAATAGCGAAAACCGGCACCTCATGGATGTACAGGATCACCGGTTTGGCGACCACCTTGTCGCGCATCTCCATCTTCATCTGCTCGCTCTGAAAATAATAATGCGGATGCTCAACTTCGCAGGAAGTGAACTTGCCCTTGCGGACATACAGCGTGCTGTCGCCGATTTTGCGTATTGTCTGTCCGTAATAAATACCGTCCTGCATTTTGGTTTCGCCCATAATGACTTTTCCGCGGCGCGTGTCAAAATTGTATTCCATCACCTGACCGCGGAACGACTCGCCGCCCTCGGAAAATTCCGGCCGTCCTTTCCATCGTAAAACCTGTCCCGATGAATCGGCGCTGTCGGGAGCGGCTTCGGCGGTCATCATGCGTTTCGGTTGATCGATCGTGATTTTCGCGGCGCGTATCTCCATGCCCTTGTAACGCACCCACGCTTTGTTCCGCAGGATCACGATTGACGATTCCAGAAAACCTTCCGTGGAATCGGCGCCGTAATGAATCACCGTATCTAATCCGTCGCCGGCCGCAAGAGGTTTCTCGGAGAACAACGTATCGGCTATAACGGAAGAATCCGCCAGCGTATCGGGAAACAGGGATGCTCCCGTAAAAACGGAATCCGACGGCGTCCAAACCTGAGCAAAGAGGGACGAACCATATCCTATATTAAGAAAAATAATCAGAAGCAGTATTTTCAAACGCGCCTCAGGAAATCGTTGTTTCTGAACTGTTACGACGGAAGATAGGATTTTTTCATTAAAATAACATTGAATTTTTACGATGAACCGCAAACCGCCTGAAAATAAACCGTCAGACCGATCCAGGATCCAGATTGATATTCAGCGCTGTTGTCTCCGGCGCAAGCTGACGGCAGTTAACGAAAGCGTATTTCAGCATTCTTTTGGCAGCTTTTACGGTATCCGTATCGGCATATTTATCCGACAAATAAACAATTTCCCGGATGCCCGACTGAATGATCGCCTTGGCGCATTCGTTGCACGGAAACAGCGCCACGTACATCCGGCTGCCCTGAAGGTTTTTCCCTCCGCTGTTCAGGATCGCGTTCAGTTCGGCATGGCAGACGAAAGGATATTTGGTGCTAAGGAAATCCCCTTCCTTAGCCCACGGAAATTCCTCGTCGGAACAGCCTTTGGGAAATCCATTGTAACCGACGCCGATGATTTTATTCTCCGGATCGACAATGCAGGCGCCCACCTGAGTGTTCGGATCCTTGCTTCTCTGCGCCGACAGCAACGCGATGCCCATGAAATAATCGTCCCAGGAGAGATAGTCGGTTCGTTTGAGGTCTTTTTTATCCATGCTTTTTTTCCTTGAAAGATCGGTTCAAATACGGCAAAGAAATTCGTTATAAACTTTAATATAAATAACCAAAAAGTTGCATGCAATCACTAATTGCCCGTTTATAATTGTG
>JBBIRG010000011.1:0-3881 GCA_037441945.1 Bacteroidota bacterium
CGCCGATGCAGATGAAGATGTTCCTCACCCGGCTCGGCAACAACTCGCGCGCTATCATCACCGGCGATACGTCGCAGAGCGACCTCCCGCGGGGAGCGAAATCAGGTCTGAAAGAAGTTGAAGAAATCCTTAAAGCAATCGAAGGCATTTCGTTTGTTTATTTCCAGAAAGCAGACGTGATCCGCCACCGTCTTGTTCGCGACATCATCGAAGCGTACGAACAGGTGAACGGGAATAATTCTCATTAACGGCTTATTTCGATTAAAATATATGATCGGTAGCAACCTTTCGATTGCGCTTCAAGAATATTTCTAAACGTTCTTTCTAAAAACAGATCGAAACCATAATCCTATTAACATGGTCGTAAAAGACGCGCTGATGCTTACCGTCGGAGCGAGAAAAATCATCGAACTGTGATCCAGGAATTTTCCGGCAACCGCCACCGTCCATCCGGAAATAAACCCGGAAATAACCGCCGTGGTTGCAAATATTGACAAAGGATAAAGGCTCTCCCTTCTGCGGAACAGCGCAAACAAAATCGGCGGGAACAACGCCAGCGCGCCGCCGTAAATCGCGAAAACCAGGTCGGCGATGGAAAACCCGAACAGCTTCAGCGCCGCGACAATGAACACCGCCGTCAGGGCTGAAACGACAAGTATGATCCGCGATATGAAAAATTCCCGTTTCGATTGAATTCTTTCGTCTAAGCTCGTCGGCTTAAACTTCGCGATCAGATCTTCCGAAACCGTATGCGTCACCACGATCAGGTTTGTGGACGCTGTAGACAGCATCGCGCCGTAGAGCCCGACTACAACGACAAAGAGAACCGCCTTACCGTACGCGGTCCCGCTAACGGTGATCAGCAGATCTGATAATAAATTCTGAGATTCCACGGGTGTGACGAACATATATGCAAAACACGCGAGCAGGGCAAGGAACGACCACGAAAAGAAAATGCTGACAATACTGTTCCGCAAACCGCGAATCACGGTTTCCGGCCGCTGCGCTCCGCTGATCCTTTGCCAGACGCTCATGTTCGACAAATGCGTGGGAATGTTCATGATCGTTACGCCGATAAGAAAAATGAACAAACCGTCGCGATCTGAAAAATCAATTACGGATGACGGAATTTTCGACAGGCCCACCGTCCATCCGCCGGTTTGCGTTATTTCAAAAATGTAATATCCTCCTAAAAGCAGGATCAGCGCCCAGATGAATTTCATCTGAATCTGATCAGTCTTGATGACCGCCCGGAAACCTCCGAATAAAGTATAAATAAATCCGACACCGGACAGGAAAACAACGGTGATCCATTCGGGAATTTCCGGAATGAATTTCGCGAGAAAAGACGAACCGACAATTAATTCCGTGGCGAAGATCAGCAGAAAGCCAATGCTGGTGCATACGGAGGCGACCCATGCGACGATGCGGGAATGGAATTCCGTTCCGAGAAATTCATGCATGGTCGGGCGGTGATTGTAGGCAAGAAGTTTGGTCCAAATTCTGTTTGCGGATGCGCTGACTAAAAACATTCCAATCGCCGTCGTGACGGACGTCCAGAGCAGGAATAAACCAAACTGTCCGGCGAGTTCGAAATACGCGAGGATGATCGTCGCGAGTGAAACCGTTGTGGCGACGGTGCTGGCGCTGAATTCGCTGACCGTGCTGACCCTCGCGTTCTTCCCGAAACGTACCGGGAAAAGATCGCCGATGTCGCGCGTTTGTTTTCCCAGACGTAAACCGATCAATAAATATATCGCGGCGGATATCAGCAGGGCGGATATGACGGTAATTTCCATGGAATCGGTGTTAGGATTTCAGTTTGATGACCGTAAGATCGAGGCAGATGCCGCGGTTCAGGTCGGTTTCGACTTGCGGGTATTTTTGCTCAGCGAGTTCTTTGAATATGGGCGCGGTGGTTCCGGGATAGATCATGACTTTAAGGTTGCGCTGAACTAAAACGCTGCATACGGCCATTTCCTCGATCAGGTATTCGACGGATTTTTCGATTGCCGTTTCTTTGTCAACCGAAATCGCGCATCCGCGGCTGATCTGCCGTTCGATGAAATCAATGGCTGAAAATTCAATCGAGCGCCGGAACGGTCCTATAGTCTTAAAAAATCCGGTGAGCCGTTCTTTTTCCTGCTGGCATTCCGGGTCGTTGTAGTAGTTTTCCCAGAATTCAAGATCAAATTTTTCCCCCGGATATTTTACCAGTACCTCGCGGAAACGGTCGGCGATGATCTTTCCGCGCTTCACGCTTTCCCCGATAGCGACGGATTCATCCAGCGTTCCGTTGAAAATGTATTCGTTGATCCGGTGAAGATGATCGCAGATAATGATTTTGCAGTAAGGAAAGCGCTTGCTGATCCACTGAATGAATAATTCCAGATGATCGCCGATCAGCTGGGGATTGTTGATGCTGATTCCGAGATAGGAATTTTCCCTGTAGAGCAGGTCTTTGCTTATTTTTGGGGTCAGATTGGATATTTTGATTTTGTATTTCATGAATTTTGCCACCAAGGCATCAGATTTTAAAACTATTTTCCCCACGAAACACACGAAAAACGCGAAAATAAAAAACTATTTGCTTGAATCATTTTTTCGTTAGTTTAGTGTTTTTCGCGGGCTGAATGAAATTTTTTTCTTTCTTGTATCTTTCTGTCTTCGTGGCTATTATAAAGCATCCCACAGTTTCTTCATCCCGTCTAATTTATTCACCGTATCGTCAAAACCAAGATTGATGCCCTCAAACGGCTTGTAGGTTTCCTTTTCGATGGATGCGAGGAATCCGATGTTGTTGCCGTTGACTAAGCGGAACACCCAGAACGCGTCGTGGACTTTATCATAAGGATTTTCGCTGTCGTCGAAATACGAACCGGTCAGAAGGTCGATGATTTCCGTATGATCCGGCGGACAGCATTTGAAGCGGATCTTTTTCATTTTTTCGTCGAAGGTCTGAAGCTCGTTCGTGTAATCGCCTTCGGTAAGCGACCGCCGCAGGTTTTTTTCAAAAACGGATTTGATTTTTTCCGCGGAAACGTCCGTGTTCAGGAAAATGAAATACGTGGCGATGTGCTGTCCCTGCCAGAGGTACAGGTACTTGTATTTGCGCAGGTTTTCATAATTCGTGATGCTGGAATGATCGCGGAAAATGCCGTAATGTTCTTTGAATTTGGAACTGTTTCGTTCTTCCCATTTCCAGAGATCCGAAAAGCGGATGCGGACGGGCAGTTCCTGCGTGCGGGTGACGATGTCCTCGACAAAATCGAAATAGATCGTGGGGATGGTCCTGAAAATATTATTCGCGTTCTGAACCACCGTCTCCGACGATTCTTTCGGGTTCACGGCGTACAGTTCGTACCGGGTGAGAAAATCCTGCAGTTCATTCAGAAAAACTTCTGATTCAATCAGCGGCTTGATTTCCTCGTTCCCTTTTTTCAGCTCATTCCAGACCGGTTCCATGACCGCGAACAGTTTCTGCAGTTTAAAATCCGCGGCGGACATTTCATCAATGACTTTTTTCAACTGGTCGTAGGAGGACAGATTATTCTCGACCATCTGCACGGCAACGAGAAATTTGCAGATCGCGTCGAAATTGATCTGGCTGTTGGGGAATGACTTAATAAAATCCAGTACACGGCTCGGATGCAGGTTGGCTAATCCGGCCTCGATCATGCGGTAAAAGCTTTCGCCGATTCCGATTTGGTTCGCCATATCCTTGCTGTTCATCCGGAGCAGATTTCGTTCCTTGGCAAGGTAAGCGCCAAGCAGAACGCTGAGCGGGTTGATCGATATTTTTTCTTCTTTTGATTTTTTTAGGTTCATAATAATATTGATATTATTATACTTAATATGTTTGTTGTGTTAATATAAGTATA
>JBBIRG010000011.1:3891-7205 GCA_037441945.1 Bacteroidota bacterium
TTTTTTATTCTTTTTTGTCTCTGTTTTATCCATAATTTACATTTTTATTTTTTTTTTAACAACTAAATATTTAAGTTAAAAACATAAATTGACATGAAAAATAAATAAAATTAACAAAACAAAAATAATACTTGACACATGAAAATAAAAATATTATATTACAGTGTAGTAAGCAGATTGTTAAACTAAAAAAAGAGAAAGTATCATGATAAAGTCAGTGGTTTTAGCAGTAGCGGTAGTTTTGTCAATGGTTTTGCCCTTATCGGGAATAGTGGGTCAGGAAACGGAAAATGAGGATAATCAAACTCCTGTTCCGGAAAATAAATGGGGTTTGCAGTTTTCGATTGCAGATAATTTCCAGTTATCTAATTTTCAGGGATCAACGCTTTCTGTTATAAGGAAGATCAGTGAAAAACACGCATGGAGAGCCGGAATCAGCGTCAGCGGGCAAAGCGGAGAAAACAGATCGACGATCACGTCTTTGCCTCAGGACTCTCTTATGAGCAAGAATAAAGCCGATAACCAGAATTACAACCTGGATTTGTCTTTTGATTATCTGTTTACGAGTGAATTAAACGATAAAATTTCTTTTTATTTCGGAGCCGGACCGAAGTTTGGTGTGATGAATTATAATTCAAAACAATATGCCGATTCACTATTAAGCTCAACCAGTGAAAACAGCTGGAGTGTAGGCTTATCGGGCATTGCAGGAATAGCTTGGCAGGTTCAAAAAAAAATATTGATCCATGCCGAATACAAGTCAACATTGTATTATCAAAGAAATGAAATGGTTAGTAAAATTTCATCAAATAAATTTAAAAACGTAGTTGAATCGGTTACTTTACGCTCAAATCCGGTTTCTTTTGGGGTAACAGTTTTTATATAATAAACTGTTTATAAAATCTAAGTTGTGTTTAGAAAGGCAGGTGTATCATGAAAAAAAATCTGATCCTCACAGCGGCGATGACTATCGCATTGTTCGTTTTCAGCCTGCAGGTTTCCGCGCAGGACAACGGCGATCAATTAAAGTCGGCAAAAAACCTGTATGAGCAGGGCGAATTTACGAAAATAATCGATCTTTACAAAGACCGGTTAAACTCAGCGTCATTTACACAAGACGACGCGCTGATTTTCTCAGCTGCGGCGATTCATGATTTCCGGAACCGGTCTCCCAAGTCGGTTGACCGTTTTTTTTTGGGTCATTTAGGGAATGCCGAAAAAGCCCTGAAAAAAGTTATCGATTCTGAACCCGGACATTCCGGAGCAAATTATTTGTTAGGCATCATTGGCTTTTACAAAAAAGATTATCCGGGATCAGAGCTTTATCTGCGGGTTGCTGTAGAAAATGATGAATTATTCAGTTTGTATGGCTTTTCTCCGGTTATGGATTTGCTGACCGATAATCTCAGCAGGCAGAAAAAATACGCTGAAATTAAATCGCTTTTATCCGGAAAAATGAAAAAAAACCCGATGCATTGGATGTATCTGTCAGCGGCCGAACGCGGCCTCGGTGACTATGACTCATCGGCGATGCATTTCTATGAGGGAATCCGGAGCCTGGATAACGCGAACCAGTTGGATCAATTGTTCACCGACATCCGCGATATCGCCGATAAAAATGAAATCAGCGCATGGAAAGAATTGAAAGATAATACCGGTAAACGACTTTTCCTGATCCGGTTCTGGAAACAACGCGATCCGGATCCGCTGGATATAAAAAATGAACGATTAGACGAACATTATCAGCGGCTGGACTATGCGCGGGAATACTATCCTCTGTTCCGTTCGCCGGGTTACGATGACCGCGGCATGATCTATATCCGGTTCGGGAAACCCAATTTCAAGCTGATTGACGGACAGACGGATTACATGGAAAGCCATTCATACGCCAATATCGAATCATGGTTTTACAACGATTTCGGCGGTGATATTGAATTTGATTTCATCAATACCGCGGGCATTTACGAATTACGGCCGTTATCGGATATACTGAACACGTATCAGCCGAATCAGATTCTGGGGCTTA
This sequence comes from Bacteroidota bacterium, assembly GCA_037441945.1. Taxonomy (GTDB): domain Bacteria; phylum CLD3; class CLD3; order SB21; family JBBIRG01; genus JBBIRG01. The sequence goes on from JBBIRG010000011.1 coordinate 5,918, forward strand.
TGAAAAAACGCGCCGATCACAATACGCGGCTGATGGCCATTTATTCGCATCTGGAAAATCAATTAAAGGGGTACATCAACCGCAACCCGAAAGTACGGCCTGAGCGCGATCCCCGTTATCAGCGTATATTTTTTGATTTCCAGCTCAAAGTTGAGGATGTGTTCCGAAAAACTACAGAAAACTATAAATTGTACACCGATGTATATCAGAAACGCCAGGAAATCCCTATCAACGCGCAGACAAACATTTTTCTTGGCGTAAACGGAAAAAGCCGGCTGGATTTTTCATACATGATTCCGGTCAGTTCTCTTAAATTCAAACGTGTAAATGAAAACGACCCGACGGAAAAAAGCATGATTAGCGTGAATTTTACCGTGCTGGATACAGCGTATTCCGCCGTTTCGGTTTTTGAAAAAACCTATCAGATCGAATCCGCTAAACAGGACGTCGAACACTATTTTGTCGATGAAATTCGTTCCGAACTTCAGCCGGGAAATTACATCGCGGCGATCCGGATCGTGAACAACGATAAGGAGCAAACCGGCGTTTATCAGATTCCGGTGCACGTAAAGAGCTATGCCTCTTCCGATGTACATATCAGCGATATCCAGATAGCCTCCCGAACCGCAGTGCCGCCGGTCGGGGAGAAGTTTATCAAACCGGGCACCCAAACGGAAGTTGTACCGAATCCGATCGCGGAAGTCAGCCGTCAGAATCCGCTGATACTCTACTATGAAATTTACGGACTGACTCTTGATGCCGGCGGGAAAAGCCTTTATACGGTCAGCTATGAAATCCGCAACAAAGAAGTCAAGCGGAATATTTTCCAGGCTATCGGCTCCGTTTTTTCCAGAAGCGAAAAATCCATGAAGCAAACCACAACCCGAACCGGCGAATCAACCCGCTCCGCCGAATCGATCGGCTTTGATGTCAGTTCGATCGTACCGGGCAATATCACGATGGACATTACGGTCAGGGATTTGAATACCGGAAGGGAAACGGTGGTTTCAAGGGAAATGACGATGAGATAAATTCATCAGATTTAACACTCCCGCTTAACTTTCTATCGACGTATAATCGATAAGGTTAGGCGGTTCAATATTTGTATTGTTTATTGTCTCTATTCAAACCGCAACGCTTCGATCGGATTCAGCGAAGCGGCTTTGCGGGCGGGATAGAATCCGAAGAAAATGCCGACGCCGGCGGAAAAGCCCATTGATATCAGCACGGAAACCGGCGTTACGATGACGTTCCACCCGGTGAACATCACCAGTAATTGACCGGTGAC
>JBBIRG010000011.1:7215-15907 GCA_037441945.1 Bacteroidota bacterium
AATACCGATAATCAGCCCGATAATGCCGCCCATGAGACTCAGTGCAATCGCTTCCACGAGGAACTGCAGAAGAATATCTTTTTCTGTCGCACCGACTGCCATGCGGATGCCGATTTCGCGCGTGCGTTCCGTCACCGAGACCAGCATGATATTCATGATGCCGATCCCGCCAACCACCAGCGAAATGGAAGCGACAATGAACATTAAAATCGAAACCGTCTTGGAAATCGATTTGGCGAGTTCGTTGACCTGTTCCTGCGTGCGGATGGAAAAATCATCGTCGCCCCAGGGCGGGATACGGTGGGCATTGCGGAGAATATCTCGGATTTCCTCAATGGCCGCGGGCATGTCCTGCGCGGTGCGGACGGAAACATAGATATAATCCAGTTCCCGGCTCACGCCAAGCCGTTTCTGGAAAGTCGTGAAAGGAATGATAATGATATCGTCCTGATCCTGCCCGGAAGCCAGCTGGCCTTTTTGTTCCAGGACGCCTGAAACACGGAACGGAACGTTCTGTATGCGGATGATCTCCCCCACCGGATCGGCGCCGGGAAAAAGATTCGCTCCCACCGTAGATCCGAGAACGCAGACTTTGTTGCCGGATCGGTAATCCTGGTCGGTGAACATCTGGCCGTTCTGTATGCTCCAGTTGCGGATGGTCGTAAAACTTGTATTGACGCCGAACACCTGGCTGCCCCAGCTTCGTTCGGTGGAGACCACGCTGGTCACGAGCCTGACCACGGGCGTTTGAGCCGTGACGAGGTCGGAATTTTTCAGGATCGCCTCGCCGTCGTCGGGCGTCATGTTATTGACGACGCGCAGGCGGATACCGCCGGCTGTCATGCCGCCCGGGCGGATGGTGATCATGTTGGTGCCGAACGCTGTGGTCTGGTTATCAATTTCCTGCTGCGCGCCGGCGCCGACGCCTGTCATCGCGATGATCGAACCAACGCCGATAATGATCCCGAGCATGGTCAGGATGGAACGCATTTTATTCCGCTTCAGGGCGTTCAGGGCGACTTTTAAAATATTCGTAAAATTCATGGCGTTCTCTTTCAGGCGTTATCGACAATGGACGTGGCCAGCATTTTCTGCATTTCCTCTTCGGGATTCAGACGCGTTTCCACCATCATGTCGCGGATGATTCGCCCGTCGCGGAAAACGATGTTGCGTCGGGCGTAATGCGCTATGTCGGTTTCGTGAGTTACCAGCGCGATGGTGATGCCCTGGTCGTTCAGTTTCTGGAAGATCGCCATGATTTCGATGCTGATTTTGCTGTCGAGGTTTCCGGTGGGCTCGTCGGCGAGAATCATGGACGGATGCGTCGCCAGGGCGCGGGCGATGGCGACGCGCTGCTGCTGTCCGCCGGAAAGCTCATTCGGTTTATGATCGTACCGTTTATCCAGCCCGACCGCTTTCAGCGCATCCATCGCGCGTTCATGGCGGACCTTCGCGGGCAATCCCTGGTACATCATCGGCAGTTCCACGTTCTCCAGCGCCGAAGTCCGCGACAGAAGATTAAACCCCTGGAACACAAACCCGATTTTCAGGCTCCGGATGCGCGCCTGTTCCGTCTTGGTCATCTGCGCCACAGGAATGCCTTCCAGATGATATTCCCCGGCGGTGGGGACATCCAGACAGCCTAGAATGTTCATGAACGTCGATTTCCCGGAACCTGACGCGCCCATGATCGCGACGAATTCGTTTTCATGAATATCCAACGATACACCGCGCAGAGCGTGCACGTCGATATCGCCCATGCGGTATATTTTTTTGAGATTGCGGACGGAAATCAGCGGCGTACCGTTGTTCCGTTGCGTTGGTGTAGTCAGTCCTTCTTCCATGATCGTCATTTCTTTGGTGGTACGAATCCTTTAGTCGCGCCGGTGGCTCCCGAACCGGAAGCCGCAACGCCGGTAACCACTTTGGTCCCAGGTTTCACATCGCCTTCACGGATTTCCGTATAATTTCCGTCAGTAATGCCTGGTTTGATTATGATCGGCTCGAACTTTCCGGCGGCATCTATGGTCCACATGATCGTGTTGCTTTTCATGTCGAACCGGCTGCCGTAACGGTCGGAGAACGTCTTGAACTGCTCCTGTGTTAATGAGGGCTGGTAACGTAACGCCAGATTCGGCGCCTTCAGTACGTCATCCTTCGTTTCGACGATGATGGACAGGTTCGCCGTCATGCCCGGCAGCAGTTTGTTGTCTTTATTCGTCACGTCGATGATGACCTCGTAACTGACGACACTTTGCGAAATGATCGGCTGGAGACGAACCTGGGATACGACGCCGGTGAAAGTCTCATCCGGATAGGCGTCTACGAAGAACGTGACATTCTGCCCGACCCTCACCTTGCCGATATCGACTTCATCGATAGTGGCTTCTACCTGGATTTTCGAGAGGTCGTTGGCGATGACGAACAGGATCGGCGCCTGGAGGCTCGCGGCGACGGTCTGCCCGACGTCGACGTTACGGGAAATCACGACTCCGTCGATCGGTGAAACAATCGTGGTATACTGCAGCGAGACCTGCGCCCGGTGATAGGCCGCTTGCGCCTGCTTGTGCTGCGCCAGCGCCAGATTGTAATTGGTGGCCGCTTCCTCTTTTTCCGACTGGGAAATCAGCTTGCGATCGAACAGTTCCGATGCTCGCTGGGAAGTTTTCTGGCTCTGATCAACCTGCGCCTTCGCTTTTTCTAAGTTCGCCTCCGCTTCCAGCAGCTGCGCTTTCAAGAACGTAGGGTCGATCTGGGCGATGACCTGTCCTTTTTTGACTTTTTGGTTGAAATCGGCGTAGATCTTCGAAAGCGTTCCTGTAACCTGCGTACCGACCTGGACTTTTGTAACGGGATTAATCTTACCGGTCGCTGTGATCAGCACCTGAATATCGCCTTTCTCTACGGTATCCGTCTTGTAATGTACCGTCGATCCGCCTCTGAAAACAATCCGCGCAATGATGCCCAGCGCAATAATGGACATAATGATAACGACCCACCGGCTTTTTTTATTCATGGGATTCTCCTGAAATGGAAACGTTTTTACCGGATAACCGGCCCACCGCCTTGTCAAAGCGGATCAGGGCCATTTTATATTCATACAGAGCGGACAGGCGGTCGATACGTGAATTCGTCAGTGATACATTTGCGTCGGTAATTTCTATCGCCGAACCGATGCCGGTATCAAAACGGCCTTCAGCCAGTTTAAGATTTTTTTCGCTTTGTATAATGATTTTTTCCGTGGCTTTGTATTTTTCCTCGGCGTATTTCACGCTGAAATACTTATCTTGCACGTCCTGAATGATCTTCTGGCGGAGAATGTTGTACTGGGAATTGGCGATACGAATGCCGCCCTGCGCTTCGGCGATATCGGCGCGGACACTCAGTACCTGAAACAGCGGAATTTCAAAATTGACGCCCATGTTGTATCCGACGCGGTACTGGTCGCTGTTTATTTTTTGTACGGGGTCTTTCTGGATAATATACGGACTTACTCCGGCAAAGCCGGTAATGATTGGCCAATACTGGCTTTTAGCGGCGCTCAGCGCGTTTTTCCAAGCCTTAATACGGTATTCGGATGATTTCATATCCTTCCGCGCAGACAATGCTTCATCGATGGATTCTTTCAGATTCTCGGCAAAAGGATGATAATCCACGCCACCGTGCGTTGGATAATCCGACGAATAATCATCGGTTTCGGCAATGCCCATCGCGTTAGCGAGACTGACCTTCGCCAGCCGGCGCTTGCCTTTAGCGTCGATCAGCTGAAGTTCGGCGTTGGCGACTTCCAGTTCCGCCTTGCTGACTTCGGATTCGGGAATTTTGCCGACCTGGTAAAAACCTCCGGCGCGCTCAAAATGCCGGGTCGCCTGCTTGACGCGCTCTTCGTTGATCTGCACTACCTGCTGGGAAAGCACATACTGATAATAAGCGATGCTCACCGAAAGGATTACATCTTCCTTGGTCGATTCCAGCATGTTTTCGGCCGATTTGATTAGCTTCTCTTTCGCCTGCAGCATTTTTTCCGTTCGCCCGAAATCATAAATGCCCTGTTTAAGCGTCAGGCGCAGGTTGGGAATGAATTTTGTGCCGCCCTTGGGATCGATTGTCTGGCTGGGCGCGATGACGTTTGAGGATATCAAAGGCGTGTTGGTCAGGTAGGCGCCGGCCTCGAGCTGGATCTGGGGAAAATATATCGAACGGACCTGAGTATATTCCGATTCAGATGTTATGATCGCTCCTTGCGCCGAACCGATGACCGGATGGCGTTCCAAGGCGATCTGAATGCAGCGTTCAAGCGTCAACGTATCCGCTTGTGAAACGGAAATAGCCGACTGGTTCTGTGACCATCCGTACCCGCAAAAGAAAAATCCCAGCAACAAAAAGAAAAGCGTTGCTGTTTTTGATTTACCGCTGGTATTGTGTTTTTTCAAACAGGGTACTACAGAATAATTGTTAGGCTGAATGTTTTTCATTTGCCGCTTTCGCTATTTTCATTTTAAGTTAAAAAAACTGTTTTAATAGCTTTGCAAATTGTATACCAAAAAAACGATTTATTAAATACTATACATACAATCGGATTAATATATGTTTTTTCATTGAAATACAAATCATTTTTTTGTGTGTTGATTATTTTCACAATACATTGCCTCAAGTTAATGCAGACGAAATAATCGTTTTGCATTATTTGATGTAAGTTCGGATAAGGACTGAATATCCACATTCAGGTAACCGGCAATTTTTTCGGCGATGTACGGGATATAAGCAGGCTCATTTCGTTTACCACGGAATGGAACCGGCGAAAGGAAAGGCGCGTCTGTTTCAATCAGGAGCCTGTCCGCAGGAACCAGCGGCAACAGTTCGGGGAGATTGCTTTTTTTATAAGTCACGTTTCCCGCAAACGAAATGTAAAATCCGAGTCCGCTGACCTGTCCGAGGTATTCCCTGCCGCCTGAAAAGCAATGCATAACGCCGCTGAGTTCCGGATATTTTTTTTTTGATTCAGTAAGAATGCTGATAACATCCTCATGCGCGTCGCGGTTGTGGACAATTACCGGCTTATTGAATTCCGCGGCGAGTTCGATGGTTTTAATGAATGCTGCATGCTGAACATCGGGTTTGGTTTGTTTCCAGTAATAATCCAGCCCGGTTTCCCCGAATGCGACGACTTTGGGATTAGATGCAAGCAATCGGATTTCACGCAAAGTTTCATCATTCATTACTCCAGCATCATTTGGATGGACGCCAACGCTGGCGTATACAGCCGGGTTTTCTTCCGCGATTCGTACGGCAGAACGACTCGAAGGCAGATCGATCCCGATCGTGATGATACGATCCACGCCCGCCTGATTTGCGCGGGCGATGACAGCCGCTTGGTCATTGCCGAAAGATTTGTAATCCAGATGGGCGTGGGTATCAGTCCACATCCGTTTAGTATTCTTTCCGGAAATAAAAAATAAAATTGATAATGTCTTCTTTCTGTGTGGAGGATTCTTGATCGGGCGCGATATATTCCAGTTCAATCGTTTTCTTCCAGCTTTTCAGTCCGGGCATCCATTTCATCAGCGAGTCGGCGGAAATTTCCAGCGTTACGGATTTGCCGCCGCCGCCGTCGAGTCCGCCTTCGTAACTGACCGAGAGCGTTTCGCTGATGCGTTTGGAAACGGAGATGGTGGCGCCCTGCCCCCCGCTTCCGGCGCTGTATTCTAATTTCTGCAGTCCGGCCTTATTCGCTACGGCGTTCAGGATCTGGTTGATGGCCACCTGTTTGGCGAAATCGCCAGCCTGGTCGGCGCCGAGCTTGCCCAGCTGGCTGGTTTTCACGCCCAGCGCAAGATAGGATAAGATATCGATCGGCTCGGTCAGACCCGGTAAAGAATTGTCCGTTCCGCGTTCGACGGCTGTAATCGCTATTTCCGGTTTCATCAGCGTTCCGGTCACCTGGATACGCGCTTCGCCCGGAATCGGCGTGCCATCGTCGTCCTTGTATTCGAATCGCTTTACGGCCAGGATGTTCAGATTTGGATTGATCCCCGGTTCTCCGGAAAAAGCGATGACGCCGGTCTCAATATTGAAAGCGGCGTTCAGGTAAGTGTATTTGCCGCCTTTTTTCGTGTTCACGTCGCCGCTGATGAAAAACTCCTCCGAACCCGGCGGTTTGGTAACGCCGATCTCGCCGTGAAGCGACAGGAGCATATCCGCGCTGCGGATCGTGTTATCGGAATTCTCCGGCAAACTGATCATCAGATCAAGGTCAAGGTTTTCATAGAAACCGGTTTCCTTTTCCTCCTTCACGCCGTTTTTCTTTTTCGTTTTCGTTTTTGTTTCATCAACGGTGGAAACGGAACGCGCCCTGGCCGGGTCAACAACCCAGATCTGCGCGTCGCGGATCTGAAGGTCGCCCTTGACGATCGTCTTGGAAAGCGTCCGCGCAGCGATATCCATTACGCCAGTTATCCGCGCGGTGTGCAGATACGAAGTTTCCGATTTCGTGTTAATCGGGATAAAGTTGTTGAAAGCCAGCTGGAAATGATAGCCGATTTTGTCCGAATTTGAAAAATCGAATTTTTTCATCAAGTCGGCTAAATCAATATATCCGTGCACCAACAGATTGGATGACGGATCCTTTTTCCCCGCCTGCAGATAAAATGTATCGAGATAGATGCTGTCCGGCTTGATGCGGATAAACATGCGCGCGTTACGGAACGTCTGTCCCAGTGATGTTTTTGGGAAAGTCAGCATGCCGTCTTCCATTTTCAACTCGCCCTTCACGACCGGCTTGTCACGGGTGCCGCTGATATCCAAATCTATTTTCATTTCCCCTTTATTCAGCGTCAGGTTTTTCCCGAAAAAGGACTGGAGAAAACGGAGATCAATGCCTTCGGAATGAAGCTTGAATTTCATAGGCCTGTTGGTAAAACGTTCTTCTACATCCTTGAATGTCATGTCAATCGGAAGGAACCCGCCCATGGTCAGCGTTTTATCCTTGTTCTGGTTCAGCGTCATGTTCAGCTGAACTTTTTTATTCAGGTATTGCATGTTACCGATAAAATTATCATAGACGAATTCGGCTGCTTTTCCGTTCATGATATTCCAGTCGGCTATGATGATCGGCTTTTCAAAGCTCCCTTTCAGGCTCGCGTTCATGTTCAACTGACCCTCAACGACCGACTGCTGTGAGCCGAGCAGCGCGTTCGCCCTCGAAAGATCCAGTTCCTTAATTTTCAGGTCAATGCTCTGGTCGCCGGTGATGTTGAGAGTGCCGAACGCGGAGATGGATCCCTTGCCGACATACAACTCAAAAGAACGGATCTCGTACGAATTTTCTTTGGTGTCAAACAAAAGATCAATCGGTTGTGTGTTTTGCCAGACTTCCGTCCACCGGGTATAGGTGGAATCAATGACCGGGTCTTCTCCGAGCTTGACGCTGATTTCCTTGGTCCTGAGGTTGCGCCCAGAAACTCGGAAATAAAGATTTTCAAGCACCACGCGCCCTTTGGTTTCACTTTCAAGAACGAGATTTCCCTTGGCGTTAGCATAGGCGTCAAGTCCGGTCTCGGTTCCATAAATTTCAAAAAGAATTTTTTTGGGTTCCTTGGTTACGGCAACGGCGACATCTTTTATCCGGGTTCCACCGAGATCGGCACGGTTCAGATACAGATACACATCCCCGAATAGGTGACTGTCTAAATCGCTGAATGCCATGGAAGCAAGGTCGCGCGGCATGATGCCGTCCAGGAAGTAAATGAAAACGAGAGAATCGGCTTTAATATCGCGAAACAGAATTTGGGTCAGCGTTATTTGTCCGTCCGTTTTCAACTTTTCCATGTTCCCCTGAAGGCTTCCCTTGAAATCAAGCCGTAAGTCAAATGTGTCTTTCAGCAGCGTATCGTTGCCGATCATGGTTTTCAGCTGAGACATATCCAGGGTACGGATGCGGTATTTCATATTCACGGAAGAATCCAGTCCAGCCGTTCCGTTCATTTCCACGACCGCCAAAGGTGTTTTGATCTTCAGCAGATCGAGATGAATCTTTCCGTTTTCCACATATCCGTCTATCTTCAGCATATCGAGCGGTTTACCCATGATACGGGAACTGTCTGCCTGTATCGTAACCTTGCTTTTCATGGTTACAGGATTGAATCCACTCCCGCTGAAAGACAGGCTCAGGTTGATATCCGATTTCAGCGAGGTATCGCCGACCGCGTTGGCGATATTAATGTTCCGGAATGCCGTTGTCAGCTGGTACTCCTGGGTATTGAACTGGTATTCACCCGTGCAGTCGAAAGACCCAACGCTGGTTTGCCCGGTGAACCTTGTCAGACTGGCTTTCCCATGCCTTACATCGGCGCCGATATTGAACCGGTCAATCGCGATCGCCTGGAACCGCGAATTGTAAAGGTCGAGAGTCACATTGCTGCTCAAGGTATTCAGGTCGGCGCCTTCGCCTTTGGCAAAAACCGATCCGTTGAACAAACTGGAGAGATCGCGCTGGCCGGTGAATGCCGCGGCGTTGAGCGCTTTGAAATTCATCGCGGCGTCGTAGCGCAGTCCGCCCGGCGGGAAATCAGCCGATGCTTTTCCCTGCAGGGAACCGGCGGAAGTCATCAGCATGAGATGGTCGATGACAGCGGATGTATCATTGCCACGCAGGCGGGTTTCCAGTTCAATTTTTTTCAGGTCTTTCAGCCCG
>JBBIRG010000011.1:15953-16175 GCA_037441945.1 Bacteroidota bacterium
ATACAGCCTCATGTCGGCGCTGTAGTACAGCGGAATGCCGCGCAGGCTGTCGGGCAGTACGACGCGCGCTTTCAGGAAGATATCCGTACGGTCGGTGGTCAGGCGTATATGATCAATATTCGCAAACAGGGTATCCGGCTTCATTCTGCGCGCCTCAACAGCCGGAGAAGAAGGCAGGGCGTGCGCGGTAACGGCGAACGTAAGATTGCGGCAGGCCAGGCT
>JBBIRG010000011.1:16201-16495 GCA_037441945.1 Bacteroidota bacterium
TGTTCATTTCCCGTAACGACGCGGAACGCGAACTGTTTCAACTCGATTTTCTGTCGTTGCGAATCGGCGTCGAGGCTGAGCCGCATGTTCAGGTCTTTGACGGTATGATCCATGCCGGGCATGTCGATCCGCACAAAACCGCTCTCAATCGCCAGTTCGCCGAGACGGAAAGTGAAACCGCTCAGCGGCGCAGCCAGCGAATCGACTGGTTTGATAACCTCGGGTTTCGGTGCGGATGGTTTCGCGAAACGGCTGAAATTGATTGCGCCCGACGAGTCGCCCTGCAGATAAACA
>JBBIRG010000012.1:0-16289 GCA_037441945.1 Bacteroidota bacterium
ACTTTTTATTCCCACTTTTATTATAATACGGAATTACATTTACACTGCGGACGCGTTCATTTAAAAGGCGCGCCAGACCTTTCAAAAATGATTGATTCAATTTCGATGAATTTTTACGCTGAAAAATGATTCTGTAGTTTTGTTTTGCTGAATAGCATACGGTTTTACATTAAGATCGAACGGCTTGATTACATACGAATTTAAGTTACAAAATTGTTTCAGGAACCTCAAACTAATAGGATTCATTTCGCCTGTAAATATCCCAATCCGGCGACAGGGTTGTATCGACTCTTGAATAATGACCATGAATGTACTGAATCACTTTATTCATATTTTCGGGCATCTGATGATAAGGGGAACGGTAATTGCTGAGCCATTGTTTTCGTCTGACGCTGTCCAAGCTTGCGAAATTTCCGTTTTTGGTATCGATAATCAAAACCGGTTTATTCTCACGGATATCGTTTAAAAAACGCTCTACATGCGAATCGTTCACATAACCAACGCGGTACAGGGGCCATTGGTATATATATTTGGTCGGGGATTCACGGTTTGCGACGAGGTTGATTCTGGCTTCCGATCCCCACATAAGAACCGTTTCCCCGTCTTCTGTATTATTTCTGATATAATCTTTTATCTGGCTTAACGGATGGCGGTTCCGGATAATATTTTGATTCACCAGCCCGACCCAGGAGCGAAAAGGAATCACCCCCGTAAGCAGAATAATGAACGCTAAACCATAAACCATTCTCTTTCCCCAAACGGATAAAATATAGTAAGCTAAAAACCCGGAGAGCAACGCATAAGCCGGCAGAAAGGATATATAGTAATTTATATCGCTGCGCAGGGACAAGAGAATCATGGCTACCGATAAAGGAAAAGCCGCGAGAGCGACAAACGCAACGGCTTTTATATTTCTGTTTTCTGTTTTGCGATAAATTGTAAATCCGGCAATCCATCCGCTTATGGCGATAACCGGCATTCCATACCGCAAGTTATAAAAGAATAGCGATACGAGATTATTCAATCGTATCCGCCAGGAACCGGAAGAATAAGCGCTGTTAAAGACAAACAATTGATCCCATAAATCAGCAAGGCTTTCATGAATATAAAAATAAAAAAGAACCGGAAGAGCAAGACATAAGAACCCCGCGGTTATATAAGCAAAGACAGCCATCAGATCAGAAAGCCGTTTTTCCATAACAAACAAATATAAGAGGTAGATCAATATGGCGCCATGAAAACCGATCAGATTGGGCCGCAATAAAAAGGCTGCGCTCAGGCTTAAGCCGAGAAAAAAAAGATATCGCTTCAAATTTTTTTCAAGAAAGAACAGAAAAGCTAACAACCCGAGAAATTGAAACAGGATGCTGTATTCTTCGCAATAATTTCCGTTAGCCATTACAACCGGCAGACTTATCAGCCATGCCGCCGATGCAAAAACGGCGCTTGTTAATGAAAAGATGCTGCGCAGGCAATAATAGCAAATCAGAACGGAAATTATCATAAACAGAATCTCAACGATCCGGACTCCCCAGATATCGCCGCCGCTTATGAAAATCCCTAAAGCATTGATGAAATACAGCAAAGTCCCTTTATGGTCGAATATATCCCTGTACGGCACGGCTCCATCCAGCATCCGCTTTCCTATGTACATGAAAACGCCCCCGTCAGTGCCGGGAATCGTATACCATATAATCGGAATGCAATAAACGGCAAGTCCCGTGATGAACAGACTAAAAATCAGAATTTGCTTTTTCATCAGCGCCCGAAACGATACTGAATGGTCTGCATGAATGATTTTATCGCCGCTTTTAACAGCCGGAATTTCCGGATTGACACTTCTCCGGATTGCCGGGGCTGATAAGAAATATTGGCCTGGTAAATCCGCATTTTTTTTCTTGAGGCCATTCCTGTTATAATGAGATTGGGAGCAAACGTGTTTTCCGGTATTGAAATGAAAATATCTCGGAACTTCTCAGATCGCATTAAGCGGTATGGACAATTAACATCCCATACACGGTTTCCGTAAAAAAAGCGAACTACAATTCTGGAAATCAGGCTCACTATTCTTCGGATATAAGATGAACTGCGATTATGGCGTTTTCCGATCAGAAAATCATATTCATTCCTTTTTTCCCATAACCGAGTAAAATCATCCGGTATCAGTTCGTCATCAGAATCAATCTGAAACAACCATTCTGCTTCTTTTTGTTCCCTGTATCCTAACAGAATTGTCGGTCCATGACCGCTGTTCGTCTTATCATGAACGACCACAAGAGGATTGGTCTGAGCAATATCGCTTAATATCCGTAGCGAATCATCCTTTGATCCGTCATTGTAGGCGTGAATAGAGAAGTCAATCTGAAGATTTTTCAGAGTATCGGTCCATTTTTCCAGAACCTGACGGATTGAACCGGATTCATTATAAACCGGCATAATAACGGCCAATTCTTTCATATATACATCCGTTTTAGAGTTAAGACTTTCGGGCAACAATTAACTGGTGTAAAAGTAATATCTGCTCATATTTAATAATTCTGAAATGTTTTCCGATCATAGAGTTAAATTCTTTTTTTGAGAAATCATTGACATGCCATTCAGATAGGTTTTTTTCAATTCCGGAAAAAAACAGATCGAACAATTTAAGGCGCGTCAGCCATTTTTTGACTGTATTCTTAAAACTTTCGATCGGAACGGTAAAGATCATAACCGTGCCCGGTGGCGTGGCCAGACAAATATTATTCATCGCTTCCTGGTATGCTGGTATATGCTCCAGGGTTTCAGAACAAATGATAAAATCGACCTTCATTTCCGGAAGTGTAAAAGGTTGAGTTATGTCAAGTTGGCCGAAATGCACATTTTCGTTGTTCTCGAACAGTTTTTTTGCCTCCTGCAAAGAAGAAAGGGAAATATCGTAACCATATAAAACAGATTCCGGAAACCGTGTTCTGATTTGTTTGAGCAAATGACCCGCTTCACAACCCAGTTCCACAATTGTCAGAGTATTCTTTGTCTTCAGTAGATTCTTTTTGATGTGTTTGCAGATGACAGCGCCCCTTCTTCGTTCAACCCAACCGGCAATCCCCTTATGCGGTGTGGGGTGTTTCTGATACATGGCATCGTTCCATTCCGGGGAACCTATCTTTTCCATAGCTGTATACTTTCCTGGTAGATTTTCAGCGCGGCATGAATCGTTTCATGCATGTCATAATACCGGTATTCTCCCAGCCTTCCGCCCATAATCACATTCTGAAGTCTGGAAACTTCTTCGCGGTATTTCAGTATAATATTCTGGTTTCGTTCATCATTGATCGGATAAAACGGGTTGCTGCCGGTATCGGCTTCGGAATATTCACGGATAATCAATGTCCTGCTGTCCGGATAATTTCTTTCGGGATGCAGATGACGCGGTTCATGGATGCGCGTGTAGGGCACTTCTTCTTCAGCGTAATTCATCACGGACGTCCCCTGATAATCCTCCACGGGAACAATCTCGGATTCAAACCGCAGTGTTCGCCAGTCTAATTTTCCGTAACAATAATTAAAAAACTGATCTATCGGCCCGCTGTATACGACCAGGGTATCCGGCCTGATCTGATCTCGGATATCAAAATAATCAACATTCAGCATTACCCTGATGTTGGGGTGGTCCAGCATTTTTTTGAATATGGCCGTGTAACCGTTATACGGAATTCCCTGCCAACGGCTGAAATAATAACTTTCATTGTAATTTTTACGGAAGGGCAAGCGTTTTAAAACCGATTCGGGCATTTCCCTCGGATCTTTTTGCCATTGCTTCTTTGTATAGCCCTTTATAAAAGCCTCATACAGGGGCCTGCCGATCATCGTGACAGCTTTTTCCTCAAAATTGGCCGGCTGACGGATCGGTTCTTTTTGTATCTCTTTATTCAGAAATTCGTCAACTTCATACGGCTTCAGACTGACGTTGTAAAAACTGTTGATCGTCTCCAGATTGATAGGCATCTGATAAACTTTATTCTTATAAGTCGTCAGCACCTGGTGGTAATAACTGTTAAATTCCGTGAAGCGGCTAATGTATCGCCAGACTTCATGGAAAGGTGTATGAAAAATATGTGTTCCGTACTTGTGATATTCAATGCTTGTTTCCGGATCGTTATCGGAAAAACAGTTGCCGCCGATATGATTGCGTTTGTCAATTACGAGAACTTTTTCATTCCGATCATTCGCAATACGCTCGGCGATCACCGATCCGAAAAATCCCGCTCCTACGATTAAAAATTTATAATCTCTGATTTCCATAAACCCGGTTATTTCAATCCTAAAATCGTACAATATGAAATAAGTCTTCCGCACTTTCAAGTAAAATATTCATCACCTGATCAACGGAAACCTGTTCAACCTTTTCTCCGTTCCGGATGACCGTGTGTTTTTTTCCGTAGGGGCCGATATGCTTGTCATTGGTTGGCCCGAAAACGGCAAAGACCGGAATATCTACCGCCGCAGCCAGATGCATAATGCCCGAATCATTGGAAATAAGGAACCGGCTAAGAGAAAGCGCACAAGCGGTCTCCATTAAATTTAGTTTGCCTGCCATATTCAGCGGCTTAATTGCCAGCCCGCTTTCGATTTGATGTATTTCCGTCATTTCATCCCTGCCGCCGACTAAAAGAATCTGTATTTGATAAGCTTTCTGTAAATCATTGAGCAGTCGCGCATAATTTTGGTGTGGCCAACGTTTGTAATAGGCCTTGGGATGGCATCCGGGATGTACAGCGACCAATGGGACAGATTGCTTATAACCTTCATCTGATAATATCCGTTCAACAGATAGTTGGATATTCTGCGGTAATTCCAAAAGCGGAAATTCAACGCTTGAACTTTCATGAACTTTTATCGCCTTCATTAAATCCAGATTGCAGTCAACCCGGTGCCGGTTTTCAGGAATGGGTTCAAGATGCTGAAACAAAAAATCATAATTAGCACAATCGCGATGCGGCGAAGTATGTTTAATACGGTGCGGGATTCGGGAAAGAAACGGGATCAACATCATCCGGATGGTGTTGCTGGGAATGGCGCCTAAATAGGTATTGAATTTTTCTTTTTTTAAAATGTTAATGAAATGAAAGAATTTTAGAACGGATCGATAGTCATCCGCGCAATAAATTTTCCGGATAAACGAAAATGTTTTAAAAATCGGTAAAGTAGATCGATTCGCGATAACCGAAATAGAAACAGCAGGAAAATGATTATGAACCGCTTTCAGCAATGGAATCGCCATGATGGCGTCGCCGACTCCGGAGGAAATGTTGATCAGCCATTGTGCGTTTTCTGTATTGAGATGTTGACAATTCTTTGTACGAAAAAAGAAGACAACGCGAATGATCTGCTTAAAGAAACACTTAATCAGATGCACGATGTTGTCCCGAATATGTCTTTTGAAAAAAATTCTCAAGCACGATCATTGCCCATAATGAATGGCCCATTAGTCGGTGTTTGTGCGAGAAAGCGTTAATATCACGGATCGCAGGATTAAACCATCCCATTTCAACACCGACACTCCCGGCGAACAATCGTTCAATTTCGCCGCTATTGTTCTGCATCCATTCGTTTAACGGAATACTAAATCCTTTTTTTGGCCTCTTCAAAATCGATTCCGGTAGATGATTTTTTAAGGTTTCACGTAACAGAAATTTCTGCCGGCCTTCGGGATAAATAATATTCGGGGGTAAATGAAAAATGGCCTGAACCAGATTATGATCGAGCAAAGGTACGCGCAGTTCCAGTGAAGCCGCCATAGTGGACCGATCGGCTTTAACCAGCATACGGTCAGGTAAATTGGTTTTCATATCAAGGTACAAAATCCGATGAAGGGGTTCCATGTCTGAATGCCAGTGCTGACGGAAAAACCAGAGATCGTCATATTCTTTTTGAAATCCTTTTAGCGCGGAACCGAGAAGTATGTGTTTTCGCGGGCCGGTGGTTGATCCAAAAATGTAAGAAGTTCTGTAAAACAAATCGCCGCAGACATACTGCAACCAAGGTTGTCCGCGCAATGAAGACGACAGGCTTTGGGTTAAAGGAAAAATCGCCCTGCCGATTAAATCCTGAAATGAGTTCCGATTGGCCGTACGGAACCATTTTTCGTAAGTTTTTCCGTAACCGGCAAACACCTCATCACCGCCGTCACCTGATAATGCCATCTTTACATGTCCCCTTGCATACTGAGAGACTAAAAACAACGGTATCCCAGAGGCATCGGCGAATGGTTCGTCAAATAAGGTGATATACTGCTCATACAATTGCCGGTTGAACATGTTTTTTGTCAACAACAATGTATGATGCCGTGTTTTCAGGTGATCAGCAACTGTTTGCGCGTAAATGGCTTCACTTTTTTCTTTTTGGTCAAAATCAGCGCAAAAACTGTCAATGGCGGCCTGAAACTGCGACGCAAAAAACGATACAGCGCTCGAATCAATGCCGCCACTTAAAAAAACTCCCGGTAAAACATCGCTGAGTAAATGCCCCCTTACAGAATTCTGCACATGCCGATAAACCTCTTGTAAAGCGTCAACAGAGGAAATCATTCGCGGCTGATACGTCAGATCCCAGTAACTTTCAACCCGGACTTTATTTTGCTGAAAAATCAGATACGAAGCCGGGGGTAATTTATAAATATGTTTATAAACGGATTTTGGAGCGGGTATATAATGGTAGGTTAGGTAATCGTAAACGGCCGTCTCATCAATATCCGCGGGTATTTCCGGATGTATCAGCAGGGCTTTCAGTTCAGAGGCAAAAGCGAATACACCCGTTTTAAAATGATAATAAAGCGGTTTTATGCCCAGACGGTCCCTGCCGATGAATAAAATTTGGTTTCGAGAATCGTAAATCGCAAAAGCAAACATGCCGTTCAGTCGTTGGAGACATTGTGTTCCCCACTCTTCGTAGGCATGGAGAATTACTTCCGTGTCGCTATTGGATTGAAACCGGTGTCCGGCTCTTTCGAGTTCGTTTCTGAGGGATGGAAAATTATATACCTCCCCGTTGTAAACAATCCACAGCGTTCTGTCTTCATTGGTCATAGGCTGCGCGGCGAAATCCGATAAATCGATGATGGATAAACGGCGATGGGCCAGCGCCGCATGACGACTCGCATCCATGTATAAACCCGAACTGTCAGGCCCCCGATGGGTCAGGCTATCGCGCATCAGAAGAACGTGATGTTCATCAACCGGTTTGTTTGTTTGAATCAATCCGACAATCCCGCACATAAATTATATTTCTCACTTGTTAAAGAAGGCTTTAATCATTTCGCAGACATGATTTACGGTTTTCGGCTCAAGTTCCGGGTACATAGGCAGCGCGAGAACTTCTTTGCAAGCCCGTTCTGCTTCCGGAAAATCACCGAGCTTGTGATTAAACTC
The DNA here is from genome assembly GCA_037441945.1 of Bacteroidota bacterium. Taxonomy (GTDB): domain Bacteria; phylum CLD3; class CLD3; order SB21; family JBBIRG01; genus JBBIRG01. Next base: position 7,407 of record JBBIRG010000012.1, read on the forward strand.
GGTATTGGATTTCTGCAAATGCAACGGTATCGGATAATATATATTGGTTTGAATACCGTGCTGTTCAAGAAACGCTTGAAGTTCATCACGTTTCTTCGCACGAACAACATAAACATGATAATTGGTTTGGTAACCATCAGGTTGAACAGGGACAGTAATGAATTCGGCAGGAAGATGATTTTTATATACATCTGCCAGCTTCTGTCGATTCTGATTCCATTTATCCAGATACTTCAGTTTCAGCGTCAGGTAGGCCGCCTGCAGTTCGTCGAGTCTGGAATTTACACCGTGAATGACCGTACGGTAAAGCGATTCCTGTCCGTAATTTCTCAGCAGTTTCAGTTTTTGATGCAGTGATTCATCATCCGTAACGATGGCTCCGGCGTCTCCGATAGCGCCGAGATTTTTAGTTGGGTAGAAACTATAGCAACCCATTGTACTGAGTTGGCCCGATTTTTTACCGTAATACAGACTGCCGTGTGACTGCGCCGCGTCCTCGATAACCTGAATAGAATACCGGCTGGCGATTTCATTGATCTTGTACATATCTGCCATGAGTCCGAATAAATGAACGGGCATGATAGCTTTCGTCGCAGGCGTGATGGCCGATTCGATACCGCAGGGATTGATATTATACGTGGTAGGTTCGATATCAACAAATTTCGGCCCGGCTCCGGTCATCAGTACGGCCGAAAGAGTTGGAATCGCTGTAAACGCCGGAATAATAACTTCGTCCCCTTTCCCGATTCCCAGAGCCAGCAGTGAAAGATAAATAGCCTCGGTTCCGGATGCAACGCCCACGCTGAATTTAGCGCCACAATAATCCGCAAAACGTCTTTCAAATTCAACGAGCCGGTCGCTCAGAATGTAACGTCCGCTGGAAACAACTTGTTTTGTGACTTCCAGTATTTCATTCATCAGAGGTTCATTTTCTTTCGTCAGGTCGCATCTCCAGATTTTCACAGGCATCTCCTACATATAATTATCTTTATGGGTTTTATAAAAATCCACCGTGCGCTGTATAGATTCCTCCAGGTTCAGCGTTGGTGTCCATTGATACTTTTGAACAGCAATCGTATTGTCCAGGATAACATCACCGACCTGTATGCTTCTCATATGTTCGGGTAAAGGACGGAATAATATTGATGCTGATGGAATGCTGCGTTTTATGGCCTCTGCAAACTGAAGAATGGAAATTCCTATTCCGCCGATGTTGACAACGCTGAAAGTATCGTCATGTTTGCCGGCTACTAATAAAAGCCCTTCTATCAGATTATCGACAAACAGAGTATCGCGCAAGGTTTCGCCGGTTCCATAAATTTCCATTGGCTGATGTGTGAGCGCCGACTTAAGCAATTCACCGAATAAACCGATATCCTTTCCCCGAAGACGCATCCGGGGACCGAATGTATTCGAAAAGCGAACGCAACAGACCTTCACGTTATGACCGCCGGACATCCGGTAGTAATGTTCCGCCAGCAACGTATGCATACTGTAAAAATCGCGGGGATAGCAGGGGTCCGTTTCTTTGGTTGGATTCTGAAGCGCTGAACCGTAAACGCTCCTTGAACTAGTAAAAATAATCTTCAGAGGTCGGTTTAATGTTTGGCAAAATCGTATCAATTTCAGGTGAACTGCTGCGTTTCGGTGATAATCGGCAAACGGGTCGGCCATGCTTTCCTTATGCGCATTAACAGACGCCAGATTGAAAATCACATCCGCATCATTCAATAATTCCCCCCAAGAATCGACATTCTTCAGGTTTTCGCGAACAACTTTTACTTTTTTTGTATCGATTTTTGACAAATGATAATCGTTGGCTCCGCTATGCTCAACGAACGCATCAACAATCGCAAGAGAACGGACGTTATCCGCCATCCGGTCAACCAAATGGCTTCCGATAAATCCGGCGCCACCGATGACGATTACTTTTTTATCGGCTAATATCGTCACCGTTTTTTCCTCCATCGTTCTATGATGATTTGATAAGCATTTTCATACGCTTCAGCGACTTTGGCCCAGGAATAATCCGCCGCCATTTTTTTGTTATAGTGTCCCATGGCTCGGGTTGACGGGATATCCTGCAGAAGTTTGCACATCGCTTCCGCTATGGCCTTAGCGTTGTTATTATCATAGACAAAACCGTTCACGCCGTTCTGCACCAGATCCTTATTACCGATATTGTCCGAAAGAATAACCGCAAGGCCTGCGGACATAGCGTCCATAGCGCTTAATTCAAAACCTCCCGAAAGAGCCGGTGAGATAAATACATCCGCGGCGCAAAGATGATCGATGATCGGTTGTGAGGGCATGCGGGGAATATGAGTGTCCGGATCGGTTTCCACCGGCACTTCTCCTACAATATGAAAATAGTTTGTCAGTCCTCGCTGACCGATCGGTTCTTTCATTTTTTCGGTCTCTAATCCGATGATCACAACTTTGAAATTTTCATAACGCTTTCTTACTTCTTCAACGGCGTCGATCATCAGATGCATGCCTTTGATTTTTGAATTGCGGCTAACCAGCACGAACATCAGTTCATTTTCGCGAATACCGATGCGGTTCCGGATGTTTTCTCTTTCGCCAGAGACGATCTCTTCATAAGGACTTCCGCTGACAGCATAGAACATTTTATCGGGATTTGCTCCCATCCCGAGCATTATATTTCTTATATCCTCACAAGTATAAATTAATCCTGCGGCTTTATGTATAATATTTTTTGTTTTTTTAACCGTTCCCGGGTTTAGCAGGTTTCCGTAATTCAGCGGTGGATAAACCTGGATATCAACCCCCTGAGCCGTTGCGAAAAAAGGAACACCCAGCTTGGCTTGTAATCGTAAGCCAATTTCTCCTGCCGGATATAAAAAATTCGAGTGAATAATATCAAACTTCATTGTCTTGTGCAGAGCAATGATAGACCGAAATTTCATCCAATTATAAATATAGGGAAGGGATTTATAAAAGTGAAGACCATAGTTAAACTGCATTTGTCTGATTTTCGGATAAATTTTATCTGACAGCGGGATAACAACCCGGTGCCCGCGAAGTGTTAGATATTTTGCCCAATAATGAACGGCGAATTCTCCTCCGCCGATATTAGGAAAGAAATGATTGGTGATAATCAATATATTCATATTTTTTATCCAGATAATATTAACATTCAACTTCTATAATTGATAAATTTCTTTGTCTTCTTTCAGAAGATACTGAGGAATTATTTTGTTGACATTTTTATCTTTATCAAATCCATAACAACCCAAGGCTTGGTGATTTGATATCCAAAATAATGAATACGAAGCGGATTATCATAATTATCATAGATCGTTGACTTGGTTATCTAATGCCGATTTTCTTATAAAATTTATTTTTAAATTCATTCAAAAGCATTTTTTCGTCAGCGCTTAATTTTGCACCAAAGAGTGCTGCAGAATACAGAACCAAAAGAAATGTGGCCAGTATAAAATTAAACCAAACCGGAACACCTAAATTATTCAGATAAATATATAAATAATATACAATAACTCCGGATATAATCGCCGCAAATAAAGGCTTTAAACTCGACCATGAATAGGGATGAATTTTAAATGTTCCGTAAATCAAGCATAACTGACCTAAACTTGTAAATATAATCGAAACCGATGTCGCCACCGCTGCGCCGACGATTCCCCACCATTGAATAAAAAAGAAATTTAATACAATATTCATAACAGTCATAACTGAATTACTGTAAAACAGAAGCCGTGGATGCCCCGATAAAGCCAGTATCGGATTTGTATGGCCAGCCAAGGCCTGAAAGAAAAAACCTGCGCTTAATATCATCAGGCAAGTCGCACCCTTGGAAAATTCGACGCCAAAAATAGACAGTAATTCAGACGGAAAAACCAACAGAATGAGTAAAATGGGCAGAGTGATTATCAATACGATTTTAGTAACCTGTTTGTACAATACCGCTACTTTCTGTATCTCGTTTCTCGCAAAATAATCGGAAATGAATGGCTGAAACATCTGCGCGGTGCTGCCCAGCGCCAGAAGCAAAAACGGTGTAAAACGAAACGACACTTCATAAATGCCAACTTCTGCTGCCGATCGGAAATAACCGATCATTATCCCATCGGTTTGCTGCAAGACAAGATCTACAAACATAACCAAATATAACGGAGTGGAATATTGAAGAAACTGTTTCTTGTCATCTTTTCTGAAAACCGGATGAACAGAGGAATTTTTCAGCGGCGGAAATAATTTTCGCGCATGAACCCAACCCGCCATGACCTGTATCCACGACGCGGCCAGAACAGCGATCATAACCCCGAGAACCCCGCCACCCAAAATAAAAACAAAGAACAAAATGATCAGTTTCGATACATTCGGATAAATATATTTTATTAAAGTCCTGACTTTTATATCTTTCAGCGCGGCAAAAAAACCGGCAAACAGATATTGATAGGTATTCAGCACGATCGTAATCGAAGCCAGATACAAAATAAAGGCCATTTCCGGTTTTTTAAAAAAAGAAACGGACAAATAATCTGTCAATAAAACGCAAACGCCAAAACACAGGAACCCCAATACCGTTGTTACCCGAATTGAAAAACGCAAAGCTCCTTTTATTTTTTCGATCTGTTTCTGATATAAATAAACCGGCACAAATTTAATCAGGCCCTCATGCAAACCCAGAAGCGGAAACATCCCGAAGATACCGATCACGCTCGAAGCCAGCGCGAACAAGCCGTACGTTTCCACACCGAGAATGCGGGTGTTAAGAATCCCGATCAGCGGACTGAGAAAATACTGACTTACAAAAACGCCGGTAGTTGATATTGCCGCTCCCTTGACAACCGATTTCAATGCTTGTTGATCGTTACCCAAAAATTAACCTAATTTATTAAAATTCAATATGTCGTAAATGAAATACCATGAATAAACCGGTCAACACATAAATAACACTTTCTGCCCAATTTTCAAAAAACGTTTTTTTGATCCAATCCGTCACAATAACCATACCTCCTGTGAGCATTATAATAAAAAAAGGCTGATACATTGCGATAATACGGTTTAAAATAAAAAACAGCAGGTAAAGACCAATAACGCTTATGGTTCCCCATATCCACATCTGACGGGAAAAAGGTATTTCCGCCAGACCAAACACAATTAAAAGAATGCCGATGATAGAATAAGAATGCCATAACGATGTAGCCAAGGATCTCACATTAGGCCAAATTCGTTCATATAACTTATCTGCTGATTCTGAAAAATATTCGTGGATTGGCCGGGCTTCAAGAGGATTATTGATAATTCTATTAATTATTTTGTAACGATTCGGAGTTTCATTCTCGTCATATTTGCCGGTCTGATAAGGACTTTCCATTTCTCCCATTACTAAATTAGCGTATGTTTTTCCCGACAGCTGCCAATAGCCTGTATGGTTTTTTAGAAATAAAGTATAAGGAAATATGATTATCATTACAACGAATGAAAAAAAAAGCGTTTTCATGATTTTTTTGAAAACAGGTTCCGGCAATCGCATCATAACGATCAGCCATAAAACTCCGCCAATCCACAATCCTTCAGGGCGTAAATAATACATAACCGATGCAACAACGGCAAGTAAAGCAACATAGGCATATGATAAGTTATGAACGATATTATTTTCTGATTTTTTAAGCGATAGAATCATAAAAAGCAAAAGAAAACTTAAAAACACCGGTTCTACCCTTCCTGCCGCCGCAGCCTGAATCATGATCAAATTGCTTGAGTAAAGTAAAACGCCGATGAACTGATATTTTTGTTCCTCGAAAAAAAATCTAAAAAAATGATATACCAGAATAACGCTGAATAACCAAAATAACATGCTTGCAAGTTTTACTGATAATTCCGGATTCTGAAATACAACATTAAAACCACCCACAATGACGGAAAAACCGGGCGGCAAGAGTACATACGGTTTCCCATTCAATGCAATCCCATTACCGCTCCATATACTTTCTCCGACCTTAGCGTAATCATACGGATCGTTTTCGCGTGTATATTCTGTGTTCTGTATAGACTGATGAATCATGATAATTAATATCAGAATAACGAACACTAAGGTAAAGGCCGATAATGGTTTTAACGGTAAGATATTTTTCATTGCGAAGAAAGATTCGATAAAAACCATTGAGCAAAATATTTGACGCCCTCGCGGATATCAACTGTCGGGTTATAGCCAATCAAATTTTTTGCCTTATCGATATCGGCATTGGTCCGTAGAACATCACCCGGCCGCATCGGAAGCCACTCAACGCGGGCGTTTTTACTCAATTCGTTTTCGATCAGCTTCACCAGATCGATCAGGGTAACGGTTTTGGATTCTCCGAGATTGATGATTTCATACCCTTTCACATTTTCCACACAACCCAAAATACCCTTTAGGATATCATCAATATAAGTATAATCGCGCGACGTCGTTCCGTCGCCGTAAAGCTGAATGATTTCTCCGTTATTAATTTTCCGCGTAAACTGGTGAATCGCCATTTCAGGGCGTTGACGGGGACCATACACGGTGAAAAAACGAAGACAGATAGTATCAATGCCATATAAATGATAATAGGTGTAAGCGAGCACTTCACAGGCTTTTTTTGTGGCCGCATACGGCGATATGGCGTAATCGACGCTGTCGGTTTCTTTGTGGGGCGTCTTTTTATTATTGCCATATACCGATGAAGACGACGCCAGTATCAATTTTTTAACCCGAAAACGTTTCATGGCTTCAAGTACATTCAATGTTCCCTCAACGTTAACTTTCTGATATACCAACGGATTCTGTATCGACGGCCCTACACCGGCCTTTGCGGCCAAATGTATAACGATATCGATAGGATGCTTTTCAAACAACCGAGTCAATTCTTCGGCATTTAAAATATCCCCGCGAATCAAATGAAAAAGATGATTATTCAAACTGTCCCTCAGGTTTTTTTCTTTAATTGAAGGATCATAAAAAGAGTCAAAATTGTCATAACAATAAACTTCATGCCCTTTATTTAAGAGCGCCTCACAGGTATGCGAACCGATGAATCCAGCCCCTCCGGTGACCAGGCATTTCATGACTTTTCAACCTTTTCTTTGGCATTTACCCTTTTCCTCCCTTTTGATTCGCCGTAATAACCGTAATAACCTTGATAAGCGTACTTATAATATCCCCGGCGTTCAAGATTGAAATCATTGAATACGATTCCGACTATATTGGTCCGCACGTTTTTAAGCGCTGTCAGAGAAGCCAGAAAAGCTTGTTTTTCCGTGACATTGTTTTTAAGCACCATCATCACGCCGTCAACCCTCGAGGATAGGATAATGGTATCGGTAAGTAATAAGATGGGAGAACTGTCGTAGATAACCATGTCAAAACGTTTTTCAAGTTCGTTCATCAAGTGGCTCATACGCACTGATGAAAAAATCTCCGAATGATCTGTCGCGTCGGCTCCGGCTGTTAATATAGATAAATTATTTATCGAAGATTGCTGAATGGCGGAATCGATTTCAGCCTGATTCAGAACGATATCCGCAAGTCCTGGCGCTTCACTGATTTCAAAAAGTAAATGATATTTTGGCTTTCGGATATCAGCGTCCACCAGACAGACTTTGATGCCCATATCGGCAAAGGATATAGCCGTATTAATAGCTGTTGTTGTTTTTCCTTCACCGGGCCCCGGACTGCTGATTAAAAGCGATTTCAGCGGTTCATCAATATGGACAAACTGGATATTCGTCCGCAGGGTGCGGTAACTCTCGGAAACAAACGACCGCGGATTCAACTGGGAAATCATGGCTTTTTTACGGATAATATTCCGGTCTTCTTCCTCCTGAGCCCAGCGCTTGCGAAAACGCAGCCGCTCGGGCAATGATTTTATTTTTTTCCCGACATCCACTTTTTCATCGACGTCAATATGCGGTATCGTCCCGATGACCGGCAAGTTGGTAAGCGCCGTAATGTGTTCCCTGCTTTTGATCGTATTATCCAAATATTCCAGTCCGAAAGCCAGCGCTACGCCGATTAATAATCCGAGAATCGAGGAAACAAAAATATTGGTGTATACTTTTCTGTATATCGGCGACGGATTCTTAGCCGGATCAATAATCTTTAGATTGCCTGGACTTCCATACATTTGCAGGGCAAAAGATTCCCGCTGCTTTATCAGCGAATTAAGCGTCTCCGTCAGAAATTGCTTAGACCGTTCCAACCGATTTATTTCGATGGCGTCGTTCAGCAGGTTCGGATGTTTATCCTCAAAATTTTTTATCATGCCTGCGTATAACCGCAATTGCCCTTTTAATATCAGCAATTGCAATTCTTCCTCATTCTTTTTCGTTAAAACGCTTTTCCATATTGCATTCAGATCGCCTGTAATCTTATTGTCGCCGGAGACCTTGACCGTAGAAAGAATGTTCACGTATTGATCCTGCAGCTGCGCTATTTGTTCGTCTATTTGCATTACTTCCCTGTTATCAGAGGCCACCGCGCCTAAGCGCTGGTAAATCATGCTTTTTCTTTCCTGCAGTGTTTCGATCTGCATCTTGATTCTTTCGGATTCCTGATATTCCTTTTCAGGCAATTCCGCGCTGCCGGTCATGCGTTTCTGCAGAGAATCCAACTGCGATTGCAAAGCCCGTATATTTGAAGAACCAAGCTGAATTTGTATCTCTAACTCCGCCAGCCGGTCTTTCATCAATACAATTTTGCTCAACGGCCCTTCGCTAGCCTTTGATCCGGACATATCGATTTTTTTCTGGAGAGCCTGAAGCGTTAATTCCGTCTTTTCAAGGCTGTTTTTTGTGTTTTCCATCTGTTCGTCAATAAAAGCAATACCGTTTTGTAAGCCCTCCTGATCGATCTCGGATGTTCTTGCTTTC
>JBBIRG010000013.1:0-13671 GCA_037441945.1 Bacteroidota bacterium
ATGAAAGCGTTTGCCTGTAATCATTTAATAGTCACCCGTAACGTTATTCTGCAGCCATAAGCGGACGGAAGAACGGCCATATCCATCTTATCGTCGAATCCGTACAAATGCGCGTCCACAAACGCGTCCACCATGCCGAGCAGGTGGGAGAGCGCGAAAAGCCAGCCGTAAATATTTCTGCGGTTCAGCGCGCCGTCGAGACGGGCGGTCAGGTTCCGGAACCGCTGTTCCAGTATCCTTTTCCGCTCGTTATTCAGGTAGGGATCGGTTTTGATTTGCCGGTCGATGATTTTTCTCTGCCGCTCTATCTTCCCGACGTACCGGTCGCGTTGGCGGTACATGTAGATCCAAGCCGCGTCGCTGGCCAGAAATATAGCCCCTTTCAGCGGCTGATCGTTATAAAGTTGACCCCAGCCGGGAATAAGGAGGGAGCGCCCGACCGCGCCCCAAGGAGAGCGTAACAACGTATCATCGCGAAAAACCATGCCGGAGGGCATTACGGTTATGGAATCGCGCATGAAAAAAGGCTTGCCGGAAAAACGCAGCGAATCTTCGCCGTTTATAACCGTCACGCTGTCCTTTTCAGTTTCAAGAACGGGATCCTGCGCCATTATGTAGCATATCCGATTCCCAAAGAGCAGGAAAAAAAGAAAAATAATGCAAGCCGCATTTTTAAAGGATTTCACGTGTTTATCCCGTTTCAAATCATCAGCGGCAAAATAAAGGACGGGTTATCGGGAAACGGTTTATCCGGATAACCCTGAAGGATGTGATTCAGGCTTCCTGAAAGCTCTTTACGGCTTCTTCCACAGTCGAATACGTTTTAAAAATTTTCAACAGTTGCGTTATGATCAGCAGGCTTTCGACTTTTTCCGCGACGGATGAAAGGCGCAGGTTGCCGCCGGCGTTTTTGGCTGTTGTCATGCTCGACATCAGCGCGCCTAAACCGGAACTGTTCATCCATTTGACCTGGCCAAGATCGAGAACGATTTTTTTAACGCCGACCTGAGTGAGTTGCTTGACGCGGTCGTGGATTTCCGTCGTTTCTGTTCCGCCCATCAGTTTGCCCTTGATCATCAGTACGTAAACATCGCCGTGGACTTCTTCTTTGCAGCTCATATGATTTCGCTCCAAAAGTGAATAGGGTTATATGTTTTTTTCGCTTTCTTTTATAGGCATTGACGCAATATTCAAAGGCAATATATATAATTTATTCATTATTGCCTAATATTTTTTCTTTATCCGGCAGCTTTTTCGCTATCCGTTCTTGCTGACAATTCGATTTCGGTACCACATCAGCCCGGACAGAATAATAAGCAGAACGGAGACCAGGATAAGGACTCCCGAAACGTCTTCGTCTCTCTCGATTACGCTGGCGGCGGACATATTCAACGTTTCGGCAGGAAATAATTCCTCTATATCGAACTGCCACTGGACGGTATCCCTGACCACTTGCCCCGTAGCCGACTCAATAACTCGACCGGGCATGATCACCATGAACAGGTATTCCGTATCCGCCATGAGCACCTTCGCGGTCGCCGCGTCTTTTTTCAGGTTGCTGGATGCGATCTCGTCCCGGATCAGGTAATTATGAAATACCTCACGGAAATAAAAAGTATCATTCCGGCACATGACGCTCAGACGGGACAGTTCATCCGAAAGTTCGGAATGACGGCCGTTAGGCGGATACGATTTTGCTGCGGTCAGAATCAGGCCGTTTTCTTTTTTGATTTCCGTCATCCGGTATCCGTTACGAGCGAAAATACCGCGTTTATGGGCAATCGTCTCGGCGGCGTCAGGGTCAAGATTTAGTTCATACTGCAAGGAAAGAGAGCCGTCTTCGTAAACCCTCGTCAATACCGTGACTTTATAACCGGTCAGAAATTCATGAGCGGATAGGGACGATACTTGCTCTCCGAAAAACAAAAGAACCGGGATCTGAAGTTGTCTGAACATGGTAAAAGTATTCCGTTTAAGTCGCTTTTCTGTGAATTGCAAAAAACAAAGATAAAGGGTTCTGATAAATAAATCAAACGGATTCAGTTTTTTCATCAAAAAGGAATCACCGTCCGCAACTGGGCGTTTAATCTTCCGATTGCATTTTCCGTACATGACGGATGTTTCGGATCAGTTTTAGGGGCGATCCCGGATGGACGAATAAATACCTTTGTGTGTAGCAGGTTGTCCAGCATCCTTCGCAGGAACGGTATTCACGGATTCTTTGCCGGTAAGTATCCCCGGAAAAAACAGATTTAAGGGGTTGCGTGAAAATATTTCCAATGGGAGCGCCTTTGCAGAGATGAATATCGCCGTTCTCCATGATCGTGGTTCTCGTGGAAAGGAACGGCGATCGGACAAACGGGCACCAGCCGGTGTGGGGATTGCGGACAAAGGGTTCCATCCCCCGGATATAGGAAGGAAGGTTCATGATATCGGGATTACCATCCAGAAACCGGGACAGGTTTTTCAGGCGTTCGTCGTCGCGGATCGCCATTGAATCATTTTCGCGTGTGGAGCCTGTAAGGTAATGGTACATGCCGATCGTGACTTTCCAACCGAGTTTCCGGACGTGCGCGATAATGTCGGGTATCTGTTCGATGTTTTTATTGCTCACGACCACATTGGCATAGATCAGCGGTTTTTTGTTTTTCGGTACGGACTTCCTGATATCAGCGATCATTTTCATGCGGTCGGAAACGACGGAGGAGAAATTTTTTACGCCTCTGATTTCATCGCCCGTTTCGCCGAGCCCGTCGAAAGAGGTCTGCAGGTTGACGCCTTCGTCCATGCAGACGCGGGCGGTTTTTTCGATGACGTCCTCGCGGTGGTATAAACCCGTTACGAGCGTTGTCGCTATGGAAAAGGTTTTCCGCGCGGATTTCAGCATTTCCGTCAAACCGTCAACCAGCGTCGCCTCCCCGCCGGATATAAAGCCGACATAGGCTCCGTAAAATTTCAGTTCACGCATGACATGATGGAATTCGTCCACGGACATCGTGTGGGAATTTTTAGACGGGATCGCGCACTGGAGACAACGCTGCGTGCATTGAAAAGTGACGCGGACTTCCGTGCTGGAATTAAACGGTCGGCGGAGCATGTAATTTTTTATGAGTCTGAGCAATGAGTTTCCTTTTTTTCTTTCCTATCATTTATGAGAAGTTCATGAACCGTTGCATATCAAAAACCCTGAATGCGCAAACAAAGAATGGGCTAAAAAACCGAGCATTCAGGGTTTTAACAGATTCGCTCAGAAATTATTAAAAATAAAATAGAACGCCGCCGCTGAGGTATGACGAATGCTTGTTGTTGATATTCAGGCCGACCTCGCCGACAAAAGCGGTTTTCTTTTCAAACGGGATATGGATGCCGCCGACAAGCGTTGCGATGGTAACATCGGTTGGTTCAACGATGAATTTCATGTCTAATCCGCCGTAGATATTGACGAGCTGGAACTGGTTGCCAACCATGAGTCCGGCGTCGATGCCGCTGCCCATGCCGTCGGTATTCATGATGCCGCCCGCGCGGACGAGCAGGCCGACGGATCCTTTTTTATCGGGAATGATCTGGTAATCAATGCCGCCGCGGACCATCAGTTCGCCTCGATTGATCCCTAACGAGCCGTTTAGTTCAAAACTCGGCATGAGTCCGTACCGGACATGTCCGAGGACGCCGAATTTCTTCGGGCCGTCGAAATACAGAACCGGTTCAGCGCCGATAACAAAAGCGCCCTTTTTCAATACGGCGGCCGGGGCGAAGACGCCTGCTTGTCCCGCCGTTGCAGCAACGCCGGCTGATCCGGCTTCCGATGCCGCCGAGGTTGATTTTTCACCGGCAACTCCGAATGTTCCTGCCGATAGCATGATAACCAGGTACAGGAATAACAACAATCTTTTTTTCATTTTACACTCCTTTAATTGCAAATGATAGAATAAGATTTTATCTTTACCATGTCAAACGACAGGCAAGTTAATGGAATCGAACCAAAAGGTCAAATATTTTTTATGCGTGTTTATGACGTGATCATCATCGGTGCGGGCGCTTCGGGGCTGATGTGCGCGGCGGAAACCGGAAAACGCAGCCGGCGTGTTGCGGTATTGGATCACCAGCCATCGGCCGGGAAAAAAATCCGGATATCCGGAGGAGGTTACTGTAATTTCAGCAACCGTGTTATACGTCCGGAACACTACGTATCAACTAATGTATCGTTCGTGAAATCAGCCCTGGCCAGGTATACGCCGGAAGATTTTCTGCAATGGCTGAAAAAACGACGGATTTCATTTTATGAAAAAAAGAACGGCCAGCTTTTCTGTAAAATGAAAGCATCAATGCTGGCGGATGCGCTAAAGCAAGAGGCGGTGGATACGGGCGTGATTTTTTATATGAATCATGCCATCAACGAAATATCCGGAACGGGGCCGTTTATTGTTAAAACCAATAAAGAAAACTTTCAGTCCGATTCGCTGGTCATAGCAACCGGAGGTTTGTCTTATCCGCAGACCGGAGCGACCGATTTTGGTTATCGCGTTGCCCGTCAGTATGGTTTAAATGTTATAGAACCCCGTCCTGCGCTGGTTCCGATGAAGTGGAATGAAAACGACCGGAAACGGTTCGGTTGTCTTGTCGGAATCTCCATACCTATCCGAATATCCGCCGGAGACCAAACAATTGAGGAATCTCTCTTGTTCACGCATTACGGCATCAGCGGACCGGGGGTTCTTCAGGCCTCGCTTTACTGGCGCCCCGGGACAGAGTTACGGATCGATCTTTTACCCGGGCTGGAACTGAAGGAATTGATATTATGTAATAAAACCGGCAACAGAAAATTAGGAAATATATTGGGTGAGTATCTTCCGAAGAGATTTATCGCGCAATGGCTTGAAGAACCCTTGCGGGAATTACTTGTCAGTCAAATATCAAATCAACTTGTGTCAAAAATTTCAGGCATGCTTCATCGCTGGAGTATACAGCCCGCAGGAACAGAAGGTTACGCTGTTGCTGAAGTGACTGCCGGCGGTGTGGATACGCGGGAGTTATCATCGAAGACGATGGAAACAAAAAAAGTCCCCCGATTGTATTTTACCGGAGAAGTGATGGATGTAACCGGGCATCTCGGCGGTTACAATCTGCACTGGGCCTGGGCATCGGGGGCGGCAGCCGGCCGGGCGGTATAACAACCGGATTTTCATTAGCTGGTTTCTGATGAATCCGGTTGTCGGTAGACGTTAAAAAAGCAGAACATCCAGAGAATGTTCTGCTTTTAGGATCGCATGTCCGAATAAAACAATTAATGCAGGAACATCGGCTTGCCGAGCGGGGCGAATACTTTCGGCCGGTAATTTTCCGCGTCGTAGAGTTCATCCACTTCAACGATTTTTTTGCCCTGCATGATCGTTTCGATCGGGATGGTAACGTATTTGCCGTCGCGCAGTGCGGACATGTTTCCGAAGATGCCCTGTTTGATTTGATCGATGGCGAGTCCCGCGTAACACATGGCGACCATGCGGTCGAGCGCGTCGGGTTCGCCGCTGCGCATCAGGTAGCCGACCTGCTGGTAGATCATATGGCTGCCGGTGCGCTTCTTGATTTCTTCGGCGGTGATGTGCCCGATGCCGCCGAGTTTTTTGTGGCCGTAAGCGTCTTCTTCGCCGGATTCGACGATTGAGCCGCCGATCATGGTTGCCCCTTCGGATATGGTGAGGATCGCGTAGTTGCTTGGGTTATTCTTTTTATCGGACATAATGAGTTGGGAGAGTTTGTCGATATCGAAGGGGACTTCGGATATGATCGCACGGTCGGCGCCGGATAGGAAGGCTGAGATCAGTGAAGTTTCGCCGCTGTTGCGTCCGAAGAGTTCCACCACGGCGATGCGTTCATGCGAACCGGCGGGCGTGCGGAGGTTATTGATGAACTGAATAGACCGAGTGACGGCGGTAGAAAAGCCGATGCAGAAATCCGTTCCGTACACGTCGTTATCCATTGTTTTAGGAATCGCGTGGACGGGAAATTTTTCCATATGCAGGTGGTGGGAATAACTCAGCGTATCGTCGCCTCCGATCGTTACCAGCCCGTCGATTTTCAGGTGATCGAGAGCTTTGAGGATATGCGGAGTGAAATCCAGTTTCTGGTCGGGCTTAAGGTTTTCATAATTAGCGTCACGGAGAAATTCAGGGATGTCTTTCGGAGCTACTTTTCCAGGGTTGGTACGAGAGGTATGCAGCATAGTGCCGCCCGTGCGGTCGATGGTTCGCGTGTTGATCTTGTTCAGCGGCATGATCAGTTCGTTGGATTTTTCCGGTTCCGCCGGATTGTACCGCAAAAGTCCGCCCCATCCTTTTTTGATGCCGATGACCTCATAGCCGGCGTCAATCGCATCGTACACGATAGCTTTGATGCAGGGATTCAGCCCGGGAACGTCGCCGCCGCCTGTTAAAACTCCTAAACGTTTCATTTCGCGTTTCTCCTGAAATAGGTTAATGATCCATACTCATCTGATAAGCAGTATAATGTACAAAATAAAACACTAAAACAAAAGAATAAAACCGCTATGGCGATTGAATGGTTTTCACGTGAAGCATGTGTCCGATGCGCGACTGAACATTCGGTTCATCGCTGTCGACTTGTCCGTATCGCAGCATGCCGGTCAAAATAACGCTTTGACCCTTGGCCATTTCAAATTGATCGTTCAGGCTGACATAGTCTTTCAGGTAAATCCGGCATCCGTCCTCAAGGAACAGGTACCACTCTGCGATGTCATAATTTTTTCGCCTGACTTTATTGGTAAAATAATCCTGTTCGAGCCGTCCTTGAATTTCCGCCCAAGCGGATGAACGTTCGTTCTTGAGTTCATCGCAGCGGGTAATTGTAATCATAACTTGTCCTGTTTGAGCTTTAGCATTGGGCAGATATATGGTGAATACTGTTAATAATGATACGCCGGTGAACACGGCGATTTTGTTAAAAGAAAACCTCATGGATAAACGCCTCAAATTCTTTTTTATAAATTTTCAATGAACCGGCAGCGGGGCTCGCGGAGGCAGGCCGTCCGGCGTAAACGAGTCGTTGGCCGCGGGAAAGCAGTTGGGGCAATCTTAAAGCTATGTACGCCCATGCGCCCATATTTTCCGGTTCTTCCTGCGCCCATACCACATCCGCTTTTTCCGGATAGCGGATCAGGATTTGTTTTAGATCATTTTCAGGAAACGGGTACAATTCTTCTACGCGAATAATCGGAAGATTTTCTTTACCCAAATTGTTGCGTTGGATAATCAGGTCATAATATACTTTTCCGGAACAGAGAATGATTTTATCAGGTTCCTTGCCGCTGTGAACGGAAAGGTCATCAAAGACCGGATGAAAGGCATTTTCTGTAAAATCCTTTTTCAATGACCGGGCGGCGGGAGTCCGGAGCATGCTTTTCGGCGTCATCAGAACCAGCGGAATGCGGGGAAGGGTCATCATCTGGCGGCGGAGGGCGTGAAAATACTGCGCCGGCGTCGTGAAGTTACAGACACGGAGATTGTCTTCGGCGCAAAGCTGAAGGAAGCGTTCAAGCCGCGCGCTGGAATGTTCAGCTCCTTGTCCTTCCTGGCCGTGCGGAAGCAGGAGAACGAGTCCTGACTGAAGTTGCCATTTTGAACGGCAGGCCGCGATGAAATTGTCAATGATGGGCTGGGCTGTATTGGCGAAATCGCCGAACTGGGCTTCCCACAGCACCAGCGCCATCGGGTCGGCGATGCTGTAACCGAATTCGAAACCGAGTACGGCCGCTTCGGAGAGAAGGCTGTCGAGCGGCTCAAAACGTGCTTGCGTTGGAGATATATGATTCATCGGGCAGTATTCTTCGCCGGTATTGATATCCGCAAGGACGCTGTGCCGCTGACTGAACGTGCCGCGCCGGCTGTCCTCACCGCTGAGACGGACCGGAATGCCTTTCAATAAAAGTGAGCCGAACGCCAGCGCTTCGGCGAACGACCAGTCAATGCACATATCCTCAACTATCGCTTTCCGGCGTTGTTCGAGGAATGCTCGAAGCTTTGGGTGAATGTCAAACGATTCGGGAACCGCCGTAATTTTATCGGCAATCTCCTTCAGGGTATCTTCATCTATGCATGTTTCGCAGGCCTCTCCGGACGGCCGCAGCAGATCTTCCGGGATGGCCAGCGGGGCTTCGGGTTCGTAGCGCATGGAACCGCTTCGGGCTATGGTCAGCGATTCATCGAGGCATTCCGTCGTTTCTTTTTCGTGTCGTTCAACCTGCTCCCGCGTGGTCAAGTTTTCATGGATCAGTTTTTCGGCGTAAATCGTTTTAGTGGTCGGATGATTGCGGATGGCTCGGTACATCAGCGGCTGGGTGTAACCGGGTTCGTCGCCTTCGTTATGGCCGTGGCGGCGGTAACCGATCAAATCGACGACGATGTCTTTTTCAAAACGCATCCGGTAGTCCAGCGCGAGCTGTGTGACCCATAACGCGGCTTCGGGGTCGTCGGCGTTGACGTGGAATACCGGCGCGTGGATCATCTTCGCGACATCCGTGGCGTACGTGGAGGAACGGGATTCTTCGGGCAGGGTCGTGAAACCAATCTGATTATTCACGACGATATGCACTGTGCCGCGCGTTCGGTAACCTTTCAGTTGTGAGAAATTCAGAGTCTCGGCAACGATGCCCTGTCCGGCGAAAGCCGCGTCGCCGTGGATTTGTACGGCTAAATAGATTTTATTGAGCGGAGCGGTTTTGCGTGATTGCTTCGCGCGCACGATGCCTTCCACGACGGGATTGACCCATTCGAGATGGCTGGGATTCGGGGCTACGGTTACCCGGATGTCGCGGTTGTCCCGGGTATGATAGATTCCGGTCGCGCCAAGATGATATTTCACGTCACCGGAACCGTGGAACGATTCCGGATCAATGTCACCCTCGAATTCAGCGAAAATTTTCGAGTACCATTTGCCGACGATATTGCCGAGAACGTTGAGCCGCCCTCGGTGCGCCATGCCGACGACGACGTCTATGATTCCCTGTTCCGCCGACTCATTTAAAAGATGATCGAGAACCGGGATCAGTGTTTCGCATCCTTCCAGCGAAAACCGCTTATGGCCGATGAACTTGGTATGAATAAAACGCTCGAATGTTTCGGCGATGATCAACTGTTGAAGAATTCGTTTCCGGATGGAATCGGGCCACACGGGGCGGTTCAGGACGGATTCCATTTTTTGTTCGAGCCATTGCCGTTCTTCGGGTAACTGGATATGCCGGTATTCGGCGCCGATGTGACCGCAGTAGGTCTGGGCCAGGATGTCGAGGATTTCCTGCAGGGTGGCGGATTCGTGGTTTCCCAGACCGCCGGTCAGGAAGGTTCTTCCGTAATCCCACAGCGTCAGTCCGTGCGCGGAGGGATCCAGTTCCGAATGCGCGTTGACCTGCATCATCAGCGGGTCTAACTGGGCGGCGAGGTGGCCGCGGACGCGGTACATTGTGATAAGATCAAAAACTTTTTGCTGTTTGGCCGGCTGGATATTCGGCGCTGGCGCTTCCTCTTGAGCAGATTCTTTTTCCCATGACAGCGGTCTTGTGTTAAGTTTCAGACCCGAAAAAACACCTTCATAAAAACCGTGAGCGCCGGTAAGTAATTCATGAATCGTCCGTAGAAACGCGCCGGATTCCGCGCCCTGAATGATTCGGTGGTCGTAGGTACTGGTGACGGACATGACTTTGCTGATGCCTAGTCCGGACAAGCGGGATTCACTCATGCCGGAATATTCGGCGGGATAGTCAATGGCTCCGGTGGCGATGATGGCGCCCTGCCCAGCCATCAGCCTCGGTGTTGAAGAAACCGTGCCGATCGTTCCCGGATTGGTAATAGAAATCGTCGTGCCCTGGAAATCCGCCGGATCGATTTTTCCGGAGCGCGATTTTAAAACAAGCCCATTGTAGGCATCGGCGAACGATGAAAAATCCAATTCGCCGCAATCTTTGATATTCGGCACCAATAGCGTACGCGAGCCGTCTTTTTTTTCAACGTCCACGGCGATTCCGAGATTGATTCTTTTTCTGCGGACCAGATGCGGCTGTCCGTTGATGGCCGCGTAAGCGTTATTCATCGCCGGATGGCGCCGAACGGCTTTTACAGCGGCGTAGGCGATCAGGTGCGTGAAGGATATTTTCCGGTTACGCGCGAACATTGACTGGTTGATCAGCCGGCGGTTTTCCTACAGCAGTTTCACGGGTATGACGCGCAGGGAAGTCGCGACCGGAACGGAAAGACTCGCGTTCATGTTCTCGGCGATCCGCGCGGCGCCCCCCTGGATAGCTTCGGGTTCATCTTCAGGAAATAGCGTTATAACCGGTATCTTTGTTGTTTGAGATGATTCACTGACGGCAATCGTTGTGCCTTGAGTCGGGATTCCGGCTGTTTGAAATAAAGTCCTCCATGTATCGGGAATTGCGGAGGGATCCGTCTGATAAGCGTCGATCAATTCATAAACAAACCATGCGTTAGATGCATACTGGTCGATGAGGGCGCGTTGCGGGTCTGTCAGTTGCATATTAGCTTTCTTTCTGAAAGGAAAACCGGTACGGATTCATAAGGCAAGATTATAATTTTTTTATCTAATTTCAAGCGTGTTTATGTTCGACCTTCGCAGGAAGTGTTTTTCACGCGACGGAACATACATATCCGGCGTCGGCAATCACCGCTTGACAAGTAAACCGATCTTTATTATTATAATCTGGAACAAAAGCAGAAAAAGATGCAGGAAAAAAGAATGCTGATTATCAAAATAAACAATAATGTATCCCAAACGTCGATCGATCGGGTCAGGCGCAAACTGAGCGATGAATTCGGGAAGTATCATGAAGTCAGCGATGGCAGGGGAATCGTAATGATTGTTACCGGATATCGTTCCGTTGCAAACATAGGGCAGTTCAAGCGGATTGAAGGCGTTGCGGATGTTATACATGATTTCAGCGGGTATTATCTGGCCGGCAGAAACTACCGTTCCGAAAATACAGTCGTCGCAGTCAGCGGAGTTTGTTTCGGGGGCATAGCCATACCCGTTATAGCCGGTCCATGCGGTGTGGAAAGCCGCACCCAGATTATAGAAACGGCGGAAGCGGTGAAGAAAGCCGGAGCCGTGATGCTGCGGGGCGGAGCCTTCAAGCCGCGGACATCGCCGTACAGTTTTCAGGGGCTTGGCGAAGAAGCGCTGGAGTATCTCGCGGATGCCCGTTCACGGACGGGGTTGCCCGTAGTGACAGAAGTGATCCGTGCGGAAGATATCGGGCCTGTCAGCCGCGTAGCGGACGCGCTTCAAGTGGGATCGCGCAACGCGCAGAACATTCCGCTACTTCAAGCGCTGGGCCGATGCAACCGCCCGGTCATTCTCAAGCGCGGCATGATGATGACTCTGGAGGAATGGCTGATGGCCGCGGAATATATTCTGCTGAGCGGCAATCCCAATGTGATTTTATGTGAACGCGGCATCCGGACATTTGAGTCTATGACGCGCAATACGTTGGATATAGCAGCGATCCCTCTCCTTAAACAATTGAGTCATCTGCCGGTTATAGTTGACCCGAGCCACGCATCCGGACGGCGGGATATCGTGCCGGCGCTTTGCCGCGCGGCCATTGCGGCCGGGGCAGACGGAATGATGATCGAAACGCATCCTCAACCGAATAAAGCCCTCTCCGACGGCGAGCAGGCCATTACCCATGATACGCTCAAAGATCTGATGCCCGAATTGAAACGATTCGCAGAGACCACAGGTCGTTCACTATGGTAATCCGGTCGGATCAGCGACTGAAAAAACCTCCTTATACGGACTCCCTTTTTTTAGTTGCAAAATCAAAAAAAATGAATTAATTTAATTCTAAATAAGCAAGGCTGACAACCGGCCTTGTTTTTTATATAATCACACTGGATTCCGCCGATCAGGGATTCAGGTGTTTTTTTTTTCGTATAGATAAGGCGGTTTAAAGTTGAATGAACTTTCGATTATCGCCGCGGCCGAAAAAAAACAGAAAAACTTTAAGATGTTTATGGAAGGAGAAGCAATGAGCAAACAGTATTTCACGCAGGACGGATTGCGCAAACTCAGGGAAGATGTTGATTATTTAAAAAAGGTCAAACGTCCGGAAATCGCCAACCGGGTCCAGACCGCGCGTGAGCACGGCGATCTCAGCGAAAACGCCGAATACCACGCCGCTAAAGAAGAACTGCAGCTGCTTCAGAACCGGATCAACGAGATGGAACTGAGGATCATGAACGCTACCATCATCAATAAAGACGATATTCCGCAGGATAAAGTTTATATTCTGGCGACCGTGGAACTGGAAAACCAGAAAACAAAGGACAGGGTCATGTATACGCTCGTTCCTGATTCCGATGCGGATTGGGAAAACGGAAAAATATCCGTCAATACGCCGATCGGAAAAGGACTACTCGGCAAAAGCGTCGGCGAAACGGCCGTGATCAGCGTTCCCGCGGGAGAGCTGAAATTAAAAGTCCTGAGTATCAAACGAGAATAATAAATAAACTGATAAAATTTATCATTCGTCGGTTGAAAATTCATCGGTCAGGAAGACCGGCTGAATTTTCGCAGGTGGTTCAGGACGCTCCTGAAATCCTTGGGTAGTTCCGCTTCCGTATGGATAATTTTTCCGTTGATATGCTGAAATCGTAACGACAACGCATGGAGAGTTAATCGATTTATCAGAGGTTTTTCCGGCTCATTTTTTTTCGGCTTATAATTATTTTTTATGTGTGACAAAAAAATACCATCGTTTTTTCCATAAACAGGATCAATCGCCAGCGGATGGCCGATCGCTTTAAAATGGACGCGTATCTGATGCGTGCGCCCGGTTTTCGGCAGAACTTCGGCGAGTGAATATTTTCCGAACGATTCGAGGATACGATAATCCGTCAGCGCCGGTTTGCCGTGCTGCCTTGAGACGAGCATCCGGCCCGCGTGTCCGGGATCTTCCGCGATAGGCAGGGAAATGGCGCCGGTTTCCTTTTCGGGTTTTCCAGTAATCAGCGCGAGATATCTCTTTTCAACCGTGTGTTTTTCGAACTGTATACAGAGATCGCGGTGGGCATCAGCCGTCTTCGCGAAGCCGACTAACCCGCTGGTATCCTTGTCGAGCCGGTGAACGACATAGATTTTTGTAAAATAATCCGACAGCCAATGATAAAGATTCGGCGCATCAGTGTCGAAACGGTCGGGGATTGTCAGTAATCCGGACGGCTTGCTTATAAAGAGGTAATCGTCGTCTTCATAAATAATATCAGTTTTGTTGGATTTCATCGGATTTTTTTATTTTCGGCTTTGGGGTCAGGAGGGTTCTGGCGGACAGCGCCGCGCCGATGATGCCGGCTTCGTTTAATAATTGCGCGGGTACGATTTTCGTTTTCAGTTTCAGGTATTTAAAAAATTTATCATGATGCTTGCTGCCGCCGCCGCCGATGATCAGAAGGTCGGGTGAAAATAATTTTTCCATGTGGTTCAGGTACTGATTAAACCGCCGCGACCATTTTTTCCAGGTCAGTTCCTTTTTGATCCGGGCGCTCTCGGACGCGTAATGTTCGGCGACCTGGTTTTCGATAAACAAATGCCCTAATTCGGTATTGGGCAGTAATTTTCCATCGAGAAAAATAGCCGTACCCAGCCCGG
>JBBIRG010000013.1:13684-15999 GCA_037441945.1 Bacteroidota bacterium
GAACACAACGCCTTTGTGGTTTTTGCCGGCGCCGAATTTCATTTCCGCAAGGCCCGCTGCGTCGGCGTCATTAAGAGTGAAGACGGGGCATTGCGTCGCTTTTGACAGCAGCTGCGTAACATTTGCGCCTATCCAGAAATTTTCGATGTTGGCGGCGCTCATCGCCTTGCCGTTCCGTATCACCGCCGGAAAACCGCAGCCGATCGGCCCTTTATACCGGTGATGGTCAGCAATTTGTTTTACAATATCGGCGACTTGTTTGGGCGTTGCTTTCTTGGGTGTGGGGATGCGGAGTCGGTCGGTCAGCAGTTCGCCGCGCCGGACGTCCACCAGTGCTCCTTTAATGCCGGTCCCGCCGATATCGATACCTAAAAGTGTCATCAGAATCTCCCTTTGATTGAATGATAACTTCCCCAAAGTTAAACATTTTTTTTCATTTTAAAAGACGTTTTTTCTGAATTCCGATATAGATTTTTTGATATCGTAAGTTTTAGCAAACGGCGCCTGTTTTTTTATTTATCGCGGAATGATTATCCGTTTGATGAATTTCGCCTAACCGAAAGGACACACCTCACCCTTGATTTGAGAACAAAGCGGGAGAGATGATGTCAAAGAACATTATAAACAGGGAGATTTAGCAAGCAGGCGGCGAGCATTCAAAAAGCAATAAGCGTTCATACACTTTCCGGAACAGATCCACGCACGCCGTCGTCGCGGCAATTTTGATCGCCATTTGACGCGCATGCCAGACCACATAAGCCGAAAGATGCATTAGATAGTGCCTGTCCGAAAACTCTGCTAAAAAATGATCTATAAGGCCAACGCATACCAAAAACAGGCGGCAGGTATATTCAATTGCGTTTATTGCTGAAAAATATTTTCAAAAATCTAATCAAAAAAGACATCCGGCCCTTTTTCGCGTTATTTTTCACCCGTTAGGACGTAGCTCTCCTATGCATTCAACGACTCCGGAAAACCCAACCGCCTTTAAGCGACTCGCTTGCGGCTTTCTTTTTCCTTCTGCTCTTTTACCTTCGCATTTAAATGATTCCCGATCAAATGCAGGTTATACGCTAACACGCTTAATCCCACACATCGCTTATATCCATCCAGCCCTTTATCCGGACAGCGATTCAATCCATGTTGCTCCAGCATATGGATATTGCCCTCAACCGCCGAATGCGCATGACGTAATCTTACAAACGTTTTCGTATGTTCTCTGGTCTTTTCCTCTTCCGATAATTTCCCTCGTTTCGGTAAAATAACGTGTTCCGCCCATTTCGTTTCGATTAACCAATCCAGATTCTCTTTACTATAAAAACCCTTGTCCATACTGTGACTGAATACCGACCAATGCGGGTAGCGCGCCTTTAACCGTTCAATCAACGACCGGACTTGTTCCGTATCTTTTTCCTTCTCCATCGCTTTATAATCCATGATGATGTTGCTCTGCTCGGTCGTGATGAGCAGGTTGTGCCCCAACTCAACCCTGGGATTGGATTTCCCTTTGGTAATCCATTCCGTGTGAGGCTCAAAAATCGAATACACTTTTTCTTCCGAGGGTATCGGTTCTTCTTTGAGTAAACGACGATCGGCTTGATCGATCAAAAGTTCCGTAAAATCGCTGTAATACCGCAAAGAATCCGCCTCTACAGCCTCTAAGTTCGGCATAACCTCCGCAAATCGTTTTTGCAAGCTCCGGGCAAACTGAAGATACGCCTTGACCGAATCGCGAATCGCTTTCTCCTTGCGTCCCTTGAAAACCTGTTGGCTCGTCCGGCGAAACTGACCCTTGAGCTGACGGCGAATGCTCTTGAGCTTTCGCCACCCGATGATCGTCGAATCCTTTTTCAGGGATCGCTCGATCACATCCAAACATTTCCGAAGACTATCCCAGAGCAAATTCAAATCCGTGGGGAAATGAACATTCGTCTCGAATACATAACTGTCCGTTTTATAACGGACGGCTTCGTCGTCTTTTTTTTTTAACAGCCGATGACCATACTCGGCGACAGTCCGGTTAATCTCTTCCAGCATTTCATCGTCAATCAAGGACACATTATCGGCTATGGTCTGATACGCAAACTCTTCTTCCGGTACATCCCAACCTGTGACATGAACGCCTAATATCTGGCGAACCTTCGATCATGATTAGCTATATGTTCAAGACGACCCCAATTAATATCCAAAGCGTGACGGATGACGGCTAAAACCAAAATACGCCATAAATCCATGCCGGGCCGACAGGTCTTCTTTTTATTGGCGATGATTTTCTTCTCCAAAACAGCAAATATTTTTTCGTTCAGTTCGGGTGT
>JBBIRG010000014.1:0-1116 GCA_037441945.1 Bacteroidota bacterium
TCTTAACCCCAAACGAAGTTTTCAACAGTGTTGCACTTAACGCTTGAATTCGGGATAATTAATTTTTCCTATATAAAAACAAATAAAATGATTTAATTAATAGAATTTTAAACATATCTCAATCAATTTGAAAATGAACGGCCGATACGCAAATTCATTTCATCACATTTTCGCAATTAATCAGTTCATTGTCGCCCATGCCCCAGGAATTGAATTTACCGTACGCGGAGCCGTTCCAGTCCTGCTTATACGACACATAAAATATTTTACAGTCTCCGTCGTTGGTTTTCACGGCGACCGCGCACCAGACGTACCGGTGCTCGATGACGCCGGTGATAGCGTTCCGCTTGATAGTCCAGTCTTTGCTGGTCACCACCGCTCGAAGGGCTTTGTATCGTTCGTTGGTCCAGTCATTCTTTATGGTCTGTTCGAATGACGCGTTTTGCATTCCCGCGGCAGGCATGCGGACTTTATCGAGCGCTTTCTGCGATAATTTCTTCGCGTTGTTTTGCAGGGTTTCCATACCCTCGCTCGCGTCTAAATTAAATTCGCCGGACGCCAGCAGATTAATAAATTCCTTATCCCAGAATTCGACTTTAATGACATGAGGACGGGGAGAAATTTCAGAAAGCGCCTTAGAATATTCGATACACCCGGACTGAACCGCGGTCGCGGCGTCGGGAACTATTTCCATTTCAAGCCAGGTTTGTTTCTTAGCCTGATCGGAGGCTGTAAAATAGCGGCTCATCTTTTCATTATCGTCCACATAAATTTTGACGGCGCATTCCCAGTTATACGCCAGCGATTCGATCGGTCCTTTCAGATACGCCATACCGTAGATAAAGTCGTTGCCCGTAAAATCTTTGACAAACGCGGCGGCATTCTCGGCTTTGATGGCAATTGGCGATTTGGAGAAAATGATTTTACCGGCATTCTGTTTATGCAACGCGCTGGTAAATATGGATCCGCCCATGTCTTTTTCAACAGCCGCGACAACCGCCTGGGCGTCTTTCAGGAGTTTCTGCGCCTTCGCGTGATCCGGAATCACCAGCAGAATCGCCTGCGCGGTCAATACACCGGCTTCTCCGGCTTCAAGCGCGTTATTGAGGTTGTTCT
>JBBIRG010000014.1:1129-15354 GCA_037441945.1 Bacteroidota bacterium
TAAGCTTCCTCAATCGCCTTGTTAATTTCATTCAAAAGGAATGTATTAACATGCTCTTCAAATTTTTTATAATTATTTATCATGGACGTATAGCCGCCATACTCCTGATTGGCTTTTGCTTTCAGATCCGCGTCTTTCGAAAGAATATCATCCAGTTGCTTTTTGTAATTCAAGTAATCCGTTTTTACGCATTCGTTATAAAGTTTCTGGGCTTCTTCTTTTTTCACGTACTGGCCCACCCAGCCGGCGCCGGTGATATCGGAAAATAAGAACGTCGCCTTGTTCAGCAGTTTTTCGGCATTTTCTTTCGCATTCGACTCGTCCATCTTCGCCTTAATCTGCTTTTCATATTCCGCTAGTTTGCCGGTAATAGAACTGACATCCACATCCGGGCAGGATGATTTGGCTTTCTTGAGCGCGTCTTTGGTTTTTTCAATATACTCTTCAGCCTTAAAGGGGTTATTGTAACTGGTCAGATTTCGTTCAGCCCAATACAGATATCCTTTCGCCTCTTTCGTATCATCGCAGTCATCAATAGATTTTTCTTTGACGTCTTGAGATCCGCCGGTGGTTTTGGAAGCTCCGCCGGTAGTAGCCTCGCTTGCGTCATCATTCTTTTCTGCTTTTTTGGTCTTATCGGTTTTTTGGTCGGTCTTTTTATCTTTTTTATCCTTATCGTCTTTTTTATCCTTATCGACCTTTTTTTTGATCTTGTCAAACTGCGACCAGGCGTCGTTCTGTGCCGGTTGAATCAGGAACGACATTAACAGTAAAAACAGAAAACCCGCATAAACATTGACTTTACCGCTTGCCATTTCACACCTCCGTATTTGATTAAATGAATGTTTCGCCGTCTGACGGAATTCTGAAAATGCCGGTCAGTTTCATCAATTAGAATCAGTCAGGAATCAGAATAGACTGTAATGAAACAGTGTTCGTTATTGATTGACCGCCTTTTTTTAAATGAACCGATACTGTTTTATTTTTATCATCCAGTGAATGGATTTTCACTTTTTTAAAGACCTTTCCATCACTAATCAGTACAATACTGCCTTCGGATAATTCTTTCCATTGTGCCGGACGGGGTTTCAGAATAACGGAACGAACGGTTTTTCGTTTCCCGATTTCTGCCAGGTCGGAATGAGTGATCCATTCCACTTCGTCACCTTTGTCGGCTTTTCTAATAAAGCGTGCACGTGCATATTCTGAATTGTCGGTTTCACTATTACCGATGCAGGCGAGGACTTCGCCGGAATTAATCATCGCCGTTGAGTTTTTGCTTTCACCGCCACATCCGGTTGATGTCGCGCATGATTTTTTACAGCCTTGGGCCGAAACCGAATAGTTAATAGTCGCCAGCAGAAAAAACACGCATAATAAATACTTCACTTTGTTCTCCTTTAATGTGGTTATTGTTTATAATTCGATAAAAATTCGCTAAGCCGTTTCAGCGCCTCGCTCAAATCATTCACATTGGGAAGGGCAACGACGCGAAAATGATCGTGATGCGGCCAGTTGAAACCGCGGCCGTTGACGAACAGTATTTTTTCCTTGTTCAGCAGATCGTAAAATAATTTCTGGTCATCGCGTATGTTGAATTTTTTCTGATCCAGTTTAGGGAAAAGATAAAAAGCGCCCTTCGGTTTCACGCAACTGACGCCGGGAATCTCGTTAAGCATTTTATGCGCAAGAAACGTCTGCTCATACAACCGCCCGCCCGGCTGAATGAGATAATCAATATTCGGGCATTTTTCAAGCGCGGCCGGAATCACATACTGCGCCTGCACATTACTGCATAGCCGCATGGACGCCAGCAGGTTCATTCCTTCGTAAAATCCTTTCGCGTGCTCCCGGTCGCCGCTTATCATCATCCATCCCACGCGGAAGCCGCAGATCAGATGCGACTTGGAAAGACCGTTAAATGTAACAAACAGGATATCATTGGCCAGCGAGGCCGTGGGGACATGCTTCAGACCGTTATAAATGATCCTCTCGTACACTTCATCGGAAAGCACGGCCAACTCGTGTTTCCTGGCCAGTCCGATAATATGCTCCAGTATTTCCTGATGATATACCGCGCCGGTCGGATTGTTAGGGTTGATAACGACGATCGCCTTGGTATGCGGCGATATTTTTCTTTCGATATCGTTCAGATCGGGATTCCATTCGTTTTCTTCGTCGCACAAATAATGCACGGCTTTGCCGCCGGAAAAATTAACCGCCGCCGTCCACAGCGGGTAATCCGGCGTTGGCACCAGCACTTCATCGCCGGGATTGAGAAGCGCCTGCAGCGTCATGATGATGAGTTCGCTGACGCCGTTGCCGATAAAAATATCGTCAGCTCCGACGTCGGGTATCCCTTTGTGAAGGGCTTCTTTCATGATCGAATGCCGAACCTCGATTACGCCCTTGGAGTCGCTGTATCCTTCGGCTTTCTGGAGATTGGCGACCATATCGTGTATGATCACATCCGGCGTCAGGAATCCGAATGGGCCGGGATTGCCGATATTTAATTTTATGACTTTGTGTCCCTCCGCCTCAAGCTGTTTGGCTCGATCCTGCAGCGGTCCGCGGATTTCATAACGTACTGAATGCAGTTTTTTCGTCTTTTCAAATTTGCGTTTCATAAGCAGGAACTCCATGCGTATTGTATTTGAAGATTGGTTCTGCTGTATAACGTGAAAATGTATATTAATTCGTTCACAAAGTCAAATAATGAAACACAATTTTAAAACGGAACAATTTTAAACCGCAAAAAATAGGAAAACTCATCAGAAAAGTCTTTCATTGTTTTGGAAATATTTTTTTTCTATTTTTCAGCATGTATCGGCTGGAAACCAATCCGCAAATCGTTCTGATCGTCGCCACGGTATCGGCTTTTTTAATCCCTTTTATGGGTTCGTCAATTAATATCGCGCTTCCGGATATCGGAGAGGATTTTTCACTAAACGCTATTACGCTGAGCTGGGTGGCAACCTCGTATTTGCTCGCCGCGGCTATTTTTCTTCTTCCGCTTGGAAAAATCAGCGACTTGACCGGGCGAAAACCGGTATTCCTGGGAGGAATCCTGATCTACTCCGTTACCTCCGTATTATCGGGCGTCAGCCAGGATGCGGTGATGCTGATCGCGTTCCGCGTGATGCAGGGGTTCGGCGCTTCAATGATTTTCGCGACCGGGATGGCGATTGTCGTATCCGTTTTTCCGCCGCATGAACGCGGGCGGATTCTGGGCATCAACGTCGCGGCAGTATATCTTGGTCTTTCGGCAGGGCCATTTATCGGCGGACTGATTACGGAATACCTCGGCTGGAGAAGCATCTTTTACCTGAACGGCCTGCTAGGTGGGGCCGCGCTGTGGATGGGCTGGACGAAACTGCATCCCGATAAAAACCAGTCGCCACGTGTCCCATTCGATTACGCCGGAACCATCCTCTACACTATGTCATTCATTATTTTTATGTACGGCGCGTCTCACTTGACCGAACCGTCCGGCATGATTCTTCTCGGAACGGGTCTCGCCGGCCTTGCTGGGTTCATCATTATTGAAATGAATGTCCTTCACCCGCTTCTGGATATCCGGCTTTTCAGGACGAACAAGGTTTTCCTTTTCTCTAACGCCGCGGCGTTGATCAATTACAGCGCGACGTTCGCCGTCGGTTTTCTGATGAGCTTGTACCTGCAATATATCCGCGGACTGAGTCCCCTTTACGCAGGATACATTCTGGTGTCCCAGCCGCTGTTGCAGGCGATTCTCTCCCCGCTAGCCGGAAAATTATCCGACCGGATCGAACCCCGTCTCGTCGCTTCCGCCGGAATGGCTCTCACGATTGCAGGCCTGATCGTTTTTGCATTTCTTGACGTTGATACGCCTCTATGGCTGATCATCGCCAATCTCGCCCTGTTCGGAACCGGATTCGCGTTATTCTCATCGCCGAACACCAACGCGATTATGAGTTCCGTGAACCGTTCAATTTACGGCGTCGCGTCCGCGATGGTTGGCACGATGCGGCTCACCGGACAGGTGGTCAGTATGGCGATTGTCACGCTGATCTTTTCATGGCGCATCGGCTTTGCCAAACCGTCAGCGGAAAACCTGCCCCAGCTGATGACCAGCATGCAGCATGCCTTTGTCGTGTTCGTTTTTTTCTGCGCGGTAGGTTTATTGGCTTCAATGGTCAGAGGAAATCTGAGGAAAACAGATTAACGTGTTTTCAAAAGATAATTTCGCCACAAAGTCAGCGGCCCTGATCTCATCCCTGCATTGAGTATCGTTTGAATTTGAATGCCGCGCCGCAGAAATAAGGGATTCTCCTTAAACAATAATTTATCAGACCACAATTGATAGAAATTTATTTTCCGCAAACACTCGCTTCGCGAAACGAAAAATGCGAATGGCCTTTCGAGATTGCCTAAAATGTGTTAACTCGGAATTAACCGCGTTTTAAATTAAAAAAAAACTGACAAGACCGTTTGCGCCGGACTTGCCAGCATCATTGTTATATCAAATAAAAAAAATCAGAATCCGTAGGTGAAATTCAGCCCCCCCCAGAGAACTAATTTTTTGTTATCCGCATTGAGATCCTCAAGCGGTTTGACTACATTCAGATACGGCGTCAGGCTCCACGCGCCTGAAGCGTAGGTCGCGGGCACAGAAAGCGCCACATAAGAAAATTTCTTGTCAATTTCATACTGATCGGTCCAGGCGGTGTTCAGGGTCGGTGAAACACTCCACTGTTCATTGATGATATACGAATAAGCGGCGCCGAATTCGAGGTAATTAGCGGCAATTCCCTTGGATTCGCCTTTATCTAATCCGCGGTAGTATGAAATATACGGCACAATCGACATTTTTTCATTGGCCATCGCCGTATAATATAAAGCCGCGTTCACCTCAAAGTCATTTTTATTGTCTCCTTCATCCGACATCCAATCGGAAATATAATTATAATTAATAAGCGATACGGATCCGGTTAATTTTTCGGCGATCAACTCTTTTTCATAAGTAAGAGTTAAATCAACTTCATCAATAGTAGTTTTAACATCATCAATCTCATCAGGATCGTTATACTTCTTTTTCCCAAATCCAATATATGTCCAAGCATTCAATGATAACCCTTTGATGAAAGCCGGGGAATAAGTGACGGACGGCTGAATAGTTGGTTTCTTATGATTCAGATCGATCCCCCTCCACAAATACCGGCTGGTTACATCAATCGACGTCTCAATTCCGACGCCGCCCTCTTCCTCAGATTCCTGCGCCCACATAACATTTGAACCCGATAAAAATAACAGGCTCAGCATGATCCACATTGCTTTTTTCATGATACTACTCTCTGTAAATGGTATATAAAAGTTAATTAAAAAAAATTAAAAAATATATTTGAAAGGAAAAGCGTTTCTGTGTTTTTAAATAGCAAATTTAATCCAACGCTAATAATATTTACTCATGCAATAGTTTAAGAATGATTTCTGATAAATTCTACAAATATTTTTCACCAAAAGATTTTTTATGGGTACCGAAAGTGTCGCAGATGGAAAAAGAATATTTAGCATATAAAAACCGAATGACACTATTCTGATATCTATAAATCATATCGAATGATTGCTCATATACAGGGCGTTATCCGTTTTATCAACAGCGTATGTTATCGAATTTATTCTGTAGTCTTTTAAACATCGAATTTAACATTGGATTACTATAAAAATTTTATATATATTGAGTTTTATATTTGTGTAACTTATAAATGGTTTCTTTTTCATGATTTTTTCACTTAAGCTAATTTCTTTTATCTTCAGTCTCTTGCTGTTATGGATCGGACATGGATGGTTATCGGCGCAACAGTCACCAAGCGTTAATTTACCGTTAAATCATTTTGTGTATGAGTTGTTCGAGCGTTGGGAGACTAGCCGGATTATCCAACCCGATATCCGCCTCCGAAACCGTCCATTCGACCGCAATACAGCGCTATCCGTTATTATTGAGGTAGATAGCATGATTCGCCGTCGTCAATTGGAATTACCCCGAACCGATCGTCAGTTATTTGAAAAGCTCAAAGGCGAATTTCATGCGGAACTTTTGAAAACGGCCTGTGAACCGGAACCGGGCGAGATTGAGAAACACCTGATCCGCTGGAAAGTAAAAAAAGATCCGGCATCAACCTATCTGATCGGCGACGCCATTTTCGATCAAAGCGTTCTCGTCAACCGTTATTCAGGACAGGAGGATTCCCTGAATGAGGCCATCAGTTACACTTCGTCCATCGGAACGGCGCGGGGACTGTTGAAAGGGGGCGTCGCTTTTTACGCCGATTTTACCAGCACCATGATTAAAGGTTCCGATATAAAGGAATCCAACTTCATGCCGACCCAACAGGGCATCATCAACAAAGCGAGCAATGTGTACACCGTAGAGGCAAACGGTTATGTCGCGATTCAACCGAAATATTTCCGTTTCCAGTTCGGCAAGGAAAAGCTGGTACTGGGCCCGGGGAAAAGGAACATCCTGTTTTTATCGGATCACGCGCCGGCGTTCGATAATCTCCGTCTCGACGTCACGTTCGACAGGATTAAATACACGTACTTTCATGGTTTCCTCCGAAGCCAGGAATATGAATACTGGTACGACAAAAGGAAAAGCGACCGCAAATACATTGCCGGACACCGTGTGGAATTGAAAGTTTTTCCCTGGCTGTTTCTCGCCGGAAATGAAAGCGTCGTATACGGCGGCCGCCCGCTGGAAACGCAATATCTCAACCCTGTGATGATCTATCACATCGCCGAACAATACGCCGGGGACAAGGACAACAATACCATGAGCTTCGATTTCACTGCGTTTCCGACAAAAGGCGTCAAAACCTACGGCTCGCTGTTTCTCGACGATTACCGCTTCGCCGATAATCCTTTCCGGTACTGGAAACAAACCTGGTCGGTATTACTGGGTTTTTACTTGTCCGATCCGTTCCGTTTACACTCATCATCATTCCGTTTTGAATATGCGAGAGTGGAACCTTTTGTTTATGCGCATAAATTTACATTGATTAACTATACACATTTTGAGACTTCTCTGGGAGCGTTTCTTCCGCCGAATTCAGACGATTACTTTTTTGAATACAGTTACCAGCCCTCGCGTCCCTTTTTATTCCGGTCCTCTTATGCGCTGACAAGGCACGGGGAAGGCAATATATTACTGTCCGGCGAGGAACAAGGCTACGGACAGCCCGGCAAAACGACAAAAAAATTTCTCATGGGCGTCAAAGAAATCAAACATGCCTTCTCTTTTTCTTTTTTCTGGGAACCTTTCCGTCATCATCAATTTTTTGCGAATTATATTTTCCAGCATACAACCAATTTTGAAAACATGAAAAACCGGAACGTAAGCCAGCAATCCCTGCTTAGCGGCTATCGTTTGAATTACTGAAAGCTTGTATGCAACAAACTGACATCCCGGACAATCAATTAAAAACGGTTACCGATACGGATAAGGTCGTTGGCAACAAAATCGACATTTCAGTTGTAATCCTGAATTACAATGTCCGGGAATTCCTGGAAAACGCTTTGAATTCAGTGTTCCGGGCAATTCACAACTTGGATGCCGAGGTTTTTGTTGTAGATAATGCCTCTGCCGATCTAAGCGCGGACATGGTCAGGCGTAAGTTCCCGGACGTCCGGCTGATCGTGAACGATGATAACAAGGGATTCGCCGCCGGAAACAACGTCGCACTTCGACAATGCCGCGGAAAATACATACTGGTGCTGAACCCGGACACATTGATACAGGAAAACACGCTGTCGGTCATGAAAGAATTCATGGACAGCCATCCGGAAGCCGGCGCGGCGAGCTGCAAGGTCCTGAATTCCGACGGCACACTGCAGCTTACCTGCAAGCGCAGTTTTCCAACCCCGTGGGTCGCGTTCACGAAAATTGCCGGCCTGAGCGCCCTTTTTCCGAAGAGCCGGTGGTTTGGGAAATATAACCTGACGTACCTGCCGGAAAATGAAGTGCATGAAGTGGAAGCCGTCGCCGGTTCGTTCATGTTTCTGCGCAGGGAAGTTTTGGAAACAGCCGGACTGCTGGATGAATCTTATTTCATGTACGGAGAGGACCTGGACTGGTGTTACCGGATATGGAAAGCCGGATGGAAGATATTTTACGTCCCAACCACGCAAATCATCCATTACAAAGGGGAAAGCACGACAAGAAGCGGCTTTGACGATATCCGTTTGTTTTATGAGGCCATGGAAGTGTTTGTCGAAAAACACATCAAAAAACGGTATTCCGTATGGATGATCCTGCTTCTGAAATTCGCAATCGGTGTCAGGGCCTTTACCGCAAAAGTGACCCGCAGTATCGCCATGGCATGGATGCCTCTCCTGGACGCGGTCAGCATCCAGTCGGCCGTATTGCTTTCCATTTACATTAAATATGATGAATTCATCACTCCGGGTTGGATCGGCTCGCCCGTGTTCTTTTATTCGACAATCCTGACGGCTACGACTTTCGTGTGGCTCGTTACGTTGTATTTCCTGGATAATTACCACAAACGGAAACTTTCCATATCCCAGTCCATTCTGGCTTCCGTGATAGGTTTTTTCATCATTTCCACTATTTCGCTTTTTTCAAAGGAATTCATTTTTTCGCGGTTTGTCGTTTTCATGACGTTCATTTTCGCGCTGGCTTTTGTAACCGGCTGGCGATTACTGGCTTTGCTTGTAATGAAAAAAGGCTCACACCGGAGATTGTGGTCCATGAAAGTTTTCCAGAAAAACACGCTGATCATCGGTTCGGATGAACACGCGCGTCAGTTGGGTCAGCGTATCCGCCAGCGGGTGGACAGTCCATACAGGATCGTTGGTTTTATAACCGCGAATGAAAGCGTCTCTGAAAACGACACAGCTCTCGGTCCGATCAGCGACCTGCCGCGGTTGATAACCCAGTACAAAGTTTCGGAAGTTATCATTTCATCGGCGACTGTCTCAAATGCCCTGATCATGTCCTTGATTCAGACGCTCCATGCGCTTCCGGTTAATGTGCGCCTTTCCCCGGCCGGTTCCGAAGTTATCATCGGTAAATCCTATATCAACAGGCTTGAACCGGTGCCTCTCTTATCGCTTGAAAATGAAACCGATAATCCTTTCAACCGTTTCATAAAACGCACACTGGATATTCTGACGGCAGCCACGGGCTTATTTTTAGGGATACTTCCGTTCTTTTTCCTTTTCATAACCGGCCGGATCAGAAGGATGGAATTCCGATACCTGAATTTCCGTCAAAAAGTTACCGTCCTGAGGTGCTGGACAGTAAACGGACTAAAACCATGCTTTTTTTCTCTGATGTATCGCGTTCTTACCGGCCACTTCAGTATGATAGGCTCGCCGCTTATCTGGCAAAAAAACCTGAAGCCGGATCAACCGGATAAATACCGGTTCTTATCAAGACGGCCGGGTCTGATTTCCCTGATGGAAGTCATTACCGACGAACAAGACTTAGCAAATGAAACCATGCATATCAGGTATGATTTTTATTACGTAAATAATTATTCTTTAAAACTGGATATTGAAATCCTGTTGAGAAAATTATTCAAGGTATAAATTTAATAAGAGCCATTATGTCCAGAAAAAAAGAAATCATCGCCCTGTTCCTAGCCGATCTATTAGGGATATTTCTATCGAACTTTGTTTTGTATTACCTTCAACAACAATCCCCGCATACGATACCGGCTATGGAAAAAGATCCCGGAGAAATTTATCTGTTCGTCAGCCTTCTCGTCTTCTGGATCGGTATTTTTTTATTTTCCGGACTCTACCGGTCCTGGTACCGAACGTCTTTTTTTGACGAAATGGTTTTGATTATTAAGTGCATCGGATTCGGATCCGTGATCCTCCTTCTCCTGACTACCATAGAATTCATACGAATCCATCCTATAACGCCGACGAAACTGATTGTCCTTTTATATATCCTTATTCTACTGGCCCTTTTAATGGTCGGCAGGCTGATTATCCGATATATTCACAAAAAAATGCTCCTGCACGGTATCGGCCGACGAAATACGGTAATTATCGGCTGGAACGCTTATTCGCATAACTTATGTAAGCAAATCCGCCGGTCTCCGCATTTGGGCTACGATATCCTTGGTTTCATCAACGCCAAACCGGATGACCCGGAAGACACAATGAGCATCACAGCCCGGTCGCCGGATGATTCACAAGACCTGATGTACCTGACGACTTACAGAAAAATTCAGCAGGAACTGAAATCAATCGAGGAAGCCGGACTGTCCCGTGAATTCAGCGAAGATAATGATATTCTCGGAACGATGGACGACCTGCCGGAACTCATAAGGAACAGGCATATATCGGAAATTCTGATCGTTCTTGATCCCAGCGAACACAAGCTTTTGCTTGACATCATCACGCTCTGCGACAATGTGAGTGAAAAACTGGAATATCCCGTAAGCATCAAGATCATACCCGATCTCTATAACATTATCAGCGGACAGGCCCGCACATCGCGCATCGACGGCTTTCCGCTGATTGAACTGGAACCCCAGATTATGCCCATCTGGGAACAAAACGTAAAGAGGCTTTTTGACGTCACGGTATCGGCCATGGTCATGCTTCTCCTTATACCTTTCTGGATCATTGTTGCCGTAGCCATCAAACTGACTTCCCGGGGGCCTGTTTTTTTCCGGCAGGAGAGAATTGGCCGGCATGGCAAGCCGTTTCAGATAATCAAATTCCGTTCCATGCGTACGGACGCCGAGACACAAACCGGTCCGGCGCTGGCGCAGAAAAACGACCCGCGCGTTACGCCCATCGGCGGTTTTCTCAGAAAATCTCGTATAGATGAATTTCCCCAGTTTCTGAATGTCTTCAAAGGAGAAATGAGCATCGTCGGACCCAGGCCGGAAAGGGATTATTTCATCAAAAAAGTCATAAAAAAAGCGCCGCAGTTTATTCATCTTCACCGCGTAAGACCCGGCATTACATCGCTCGGCCAAGTTAAATTCGGCTACGCAGGAAACATCGAGGAAATCATTGAAAGGATGAAATACGATATTTTGTATATTGAAAACATGTCCCTGCGCATGGATTTCAAAATTCTGTTTTATACCATTTATGTTATGCTGATGGGACGTGGGCGGTAAGACAAGTAAGCCCGGTATGGCTGTTTACGCGCTGGATACCAAAAAAAAGCCCGTTTCAATGACGGGCTTTTTTCTTCTTTAGCTTAAATTTTTTCTTCGGCTTGGTTACTTTTTTTCGGGTTCGGTGATCTTTCTCGCTGATTCCTCAGCGATCTTAGCTTCTTCCAACCGTCCGGTTTCCTTGTATAAGGTCGCCAGCATGATGTGAGCCTGCGCCATGTTGGGCTTCAGCGCGATCAGAGCTAGAATCGAGTTCTCCGCCTGTTTCATCAGACCGTAATCGCGGTACAGAGCGGCAGTCAGCAGATACCACTGCGGATTAGTGTTGTCGCCTTTGCAGACTTTCAGGATTTCTTTCAGGTCGTCTTCCATGACTTCCTTATCCTCGTTGGCGATCAGTGAAAACTCGACGGCCGGGCTGATTTCCGTTCCCTGCGCGTCTTTGACGGTCCATTTGTAACGTTCGGATTGCTTGAGTTTCGGCGCGGTTTTGGGATAAACGGCTTCCCGGACGCCGGAAATGTTCATCTCATATTTGAAATCGGTCGTTTCACTCTTGATCAGGATGGTGTAGTTGTTGCCGGGATTTTTCCTGTGATCTACCCACTTGAAAACCGGCTCATTTTCAATAACTTTGGTTTCCGACGGATAGATCGCCGTTATCATGCGGTTCGCGTCGCCGGCCCATGCGCGTGTCGCTCCCGCTACCGACTTCCCGGAACTCTCTCCCCATAACATGCCGGATAACGAACTGTACAAGCCGGAAAGGAACGAATTGTCTTCCTGTTTCGATTTTACGCTGTACGTCTTGTTGTTGCCGAGTACTACCTCTTTACCCGAATAAAACATGATCGTCACGCTTCCGTCAGCGCCCGTGGCGATTTTATCGCCCTCGTAAATCTTGGTTTTCATGTCCGCTTTTTTGGATTTGCCTTTAGCATCCGTAACCGTGACTTTTCCCTTAACAACCGAGAAAAACGCAACATCCTGGGCAACAGCTGACTGTCCCAATACGAAACATAATACGAAACCGATGACTGTTAATTTGATCTTCATTGTTTTTATCTCCTTATTTTTTAATTCTTTAATAAAATTTGGTTCTTTATCATCCATTGAAATTCTGTTAAGAATGTACTGATGAATGCAACAAATGCCTCGAAAGTAAATATATTTTATTTATTTTATCACGCATTTTCAAGCATTATTTTGACGACATATGATACGTTCCGTCCCATTCTTGTTCCGGCGGGATTTGAATGAATTCCCTGCATCGTTTGATATACAATTGTGAAGGACAATCATCCGGAACCGATTCCAGCGCTTTCTCAAAACATTGAATTGCCTCGCGCCATTGCCGGTTTCGGTATAATTCGATGCCCTTCTGGTAATGCGCCAGCATCTGCCGCCGGTTTTCATCTAACGGCTCGTCTTTCATTCCGATCAATTCATACACTTTGACGGGTTTGCTCTTTCCTTTAACAATTATCACGTCAAGATCGCGGACGATGATGTCGTCTTTCGTTTGTTCAAAAGTGAATTCGCTGATCATGCAGTAGGTTCCGTATTGTTTGTTCGCGCCTTCGAGGCGCGAACTTAGGTTCATCGCGTCGCCTATGCCTGTATAATCATAGCGGATATCGGAACCGATATTCCCGAAAACGACTCTTCCCGTATTCAGCCCGATGCGCGCTTTCACGGACGGGAACCCGCGTTGAATCCATCCGTCGCGGATCTGATCCAGCGTTTTCCGCATTTCGACGGCGGCCTGGCAGGCTTTGATGGCGTGTTTCTCCAAGCTCAGAGGAGCGCCGAACACGGCAACGATCGCGTCGCCGATGTATTTATCTAATGTGCCGCCCTGGTGAAAGATCGCGTTCGTCATCGCGCCAAGATATTCATTCAGTAGTTCAATCAGTTGCTTCGGGGACAGGGTTTCCGAAATGGTCGTGAATCCCTCAATGTCTGAAAATAAAATGCTGATCTCCTTTTCCTCGCCGCCCAGTTCTAATTTTGTCGGATCTTTGGACAATTCGTCCACATACGAGGGCGGGGCGTAGCGCGCAAACATGGATTTGATCTGTTTTTTATTCCGTTCTTCCGTAAACGCCTGATACACGGAAGTCCCGAAATAGGCGATCAGCACGGCCATGGACATGCTCATCACGGGCAGCCATAAGTGATAATTTGCGAATAACAGGTAACCGGCGATCCATGTAATCAGGATAAGCGCAATGACTGAACCAATCTCCGTTAAAAAACCGTAGTGGACGGTAATTTGTATCACGATGAACACGAGGAACACTAGAAGTAATAAAACCATCCAAGCGGGCGTTTTTGATATAAAATCCTGGCGGAGCATTGTCAGGAAAGCATTCGCGTGGACTTCAGCGCCGTACATCCAGTTACCAAGATTCTCTGAAAAATATGGAGTAACAAACCGGTCCGGAACAAATTCCGAACCGTTGCCAATGAATACAACTTTATCTTTAAAGAATTGTTCCGGCCAGGCGACTTCCCCGGTCAGCCGGCTGCTCCGGTAGGTCAGCATGGCGCCTTCTTCGATCTGTATCCAATCGTTATTGGCCTCCTTTCGCCAGCGCGCCGGCGGCCCGTCAAAATTGATATACATGTTTCCGCGGTGATAGAGCGGCAGATCTTTTAAAATCACATTTTCACGGTTTTCTATATCGCGAATGAAGGCATCCGGCTCGATGCCCTTGTACATACAGTACGCGAGCGACGAGAACGACAGCACGGTACGGCCATCCCCGATGTCAACGATGGGCTTGACTTCACGGACGCGCGCGAGCATGCCGCCGCCTGAAATCTGCAGGTTCGCGTAACCGGTGCCACGGAGCCCATCAATGAAAAAGGAATCCGGCTCCTGATAAAACACGCCTTCCTCCTGGTCGTGCCAGATGGATACAGCGATGACGTTGTTCGCGCGTTTCATCGCTTCCACGAGCGCGGTGTCGCCGCCCGGATCGAGTTTTGCCATTTTTTCGTAGAACGCGATATCCACCGCGATGACCTTCGCACCCTTGGCCGCGAGCGTATCAATCACGCGCTCGAGGTACCTCC
>JBBIRG010000015.1:0-498 GCA_037441945.1 Bacteroidota bacterium
CAAAATACTTTTATTTGTTTTTACGGTCATGCTGTTTTCCAGCATCCATGCCCTGCGTAAATATTTCCGCGTTGAGGTGCAGGCCATGCGAAGCGGCATTTGATTATACTATAAAACCTTTGGAAACATGCCACGAAGACGCGAAGATACAAAGAAATTTTAGGGATGAAAACTTTCGCCACAAAGGCGCGAAGACACGAAGCATATACCGAAAGGACGTTCACCATGATTCTTTTCCTGCCGTTAGGTATATTACTTTTTGGATTATACGATCCAAGCATACTCAAAAAAAGCGACGAAGCCTTTTTTCCCGAATTGGCAAAATTTACCGTGATTATGAAACTGTATGAAAAAAACAAATACGACAAACATTATGAAATTCAATGTTACGTGAAGGGTAACCGCAAATACCTAGCAATTTTTAAAAATCCTCCGGTTGTACGAAGAACCTCGCATTTGCGCGTTGGCGACAAAATCTGGATTTATTTGGGTAAAATC
>JBBIRG010000015.1:514-15198 GCA_037441945.1 Bacteroidota bacterium
GGAGGTATCCGCCAAAGCGTCCTTTGCCGAGAGCACTTTCAGCGAAGAGGATATTCTCAGCGTGTCGCTCGGATTTTTTTATAATTTTGAATCGGCTTCGGACGTCATATACGAAGAAAAAAAAGCCGTTCAAATCAATCTTAAATCTCCTTCCAAAAGCACCAGTTACTACCGAATCGAAAGCGTTATCGACGCCGAAACATTTCTACCCCTGGCGAGATATTATTATTCTTATTCAAATCAAAAAATCAAGGAAATGAAGGTAAACGAAATCAGAAAAGGCAAGAAAATCGAATATGTGAAACTAACAATGTATGATCTTCTAAAAAAAGGAACCTACACCGAAGTCGAAATGAAAGATTTTGAATTTCCCGCCAACTTAGACGATAAAATGTTTACGAAACGATATATGGAACTCGCCAGTGAATAAATACACGTATGGGATGTTGATATGTGTTTGCATCGTAGCATTCATTCCCGCCAGCGCGCAGGAAAAAGAGCAACGGCATAAACTGCAGTTTGATTTTTTCAGCAATCTGGGATTTACATCGCGCAACACGGAATTTATCCGGAACGATACATCGAAGTGGAACGATTTCGCATCGAGTTTAGGATGTCAAATGTCCGTCTTAGGCGGTTCATTTGGAGAGACTCAATATGAAATGAGTTTACGATATCTTACCGATTATTCACGCCCAAATACAACTCGTTTAACCATGCGGCAATTATACGCGCAAACTCCTTTATCGGATTTTTTTTTCCTGACGGCCGGGAAACGCGAAAATGAATTCGGTTTGGCGCGATACCATAATTTTTCAAATCGTCTAAGCCCGAAAGAACGCTTAGTCGGCGAAATCGGTTTGCAGGACCGTCAGGCGCCCGCTATCGGTCAATTGGATTGGATCGTTTCGCCTCATCTTTCCGTCGGCGCGTTTTTTTGGGCAACCGATGCGAAGCGATGGAAAGAAACTCATCTGGGATGTCAGGCGGAGACGGAATTCGATAATTACTATTTAGGGCTATTCGGTTATTATGAGAAATTAGAAACCTGGTCGGTCGGCTTTAACGCATCGCGACAATTAGACGTTTTCAGGATTTACAGCGAAGGAATCGTCAAACAAAACAACCCGCAGTACTTTGCCGGAGCACTAGACTTAAAAAATCGAGATCGACAACAAGTTGCCGTTTCAATGGGCGTTCGATTTGAAAAAGGTTTTTATTCTATCGGCGCGGAAGGCGCTTATCGGACCGAGGGTTATTCGTTTTCCCAACAGCGGCGTATAGCGGCGATCCTCATCGCCAATCCCGCTGCGTTCCAGTATTATAATAAAGATTATTTCGGCAAACATTATATCGGAATCAACGCATCGACGGCGCGTCTATTCATACCGAATGTCGGCCTAAGCGCCGGTTGTTTGATTTCGGCGGGTTCGAGACGAAAGCAAACCGGCTACGAAATGACCATCGGTTTAGGTTACTTGCATAAAGAATCCGTTTCCATCGGACTGAATGCAGCAGTTTACGCGGGCGGCAAAGAAAGCGAATACCGGATGTTTCTGCCCTATCGTTATCGTATTTTTTCTTATCTTTCCTATAGTTATTAACTGAAATAGCTTTGATATAAAAAACAAACGCAAAGACGAATCTTTGCGTATTAGACTCTTTATCAGCAAAATCTACGTTTTTCACGTAGATAATCGAGAAGTATCAATTAACCGCAGAGATCGCTAAGACCGCAAAGGAGTACATTGTCCCGCTAAATCTGTAAAAAGGGAAAAAATGAAATGATTAAGTTCTTTGCGTTCTCTGCGCCCTCAGCCTGTCCCGTAAAGCGGGGCGGTTAATATTTATTTCCGGCTCTGCCGGATTGGCGAAAAAATCCGATGATTCTGAAAACGGATTATCCGTCTTTTTTCATTTGCTCGACCATTTCCCTGATTTTCGCGTCGGCGTCTTTGGCGTCAAACTGTGCGGTACCGGCGCCGCGGTGACCGCCGCCTCCGAATTTCGCGCATAATACGCCCACATCCGTTTTGGACGCGCGGTTGAAAATGCTGTGCCCGATGGCCGCCGAAATTTTTCCCTGCTTTCCGTCTAAAATACGCACTGATATATTGGTTTCTGGAAACAGCGTGTAAATCAGGAATCGGTTGCCGGTCGGCGCTTCTTTCATGCCGCGGTTATCCGTAATAACGACATTCTTATCCACGCGCGAGGTTTTCACCAGCATATCCTTGAATTCTTTTTCCTGCTCGAAATAACGCTTCACGCGCTGCTTGATGTCGTACATCGCAAGGATTTCCTCGACGGTATGCGACGCCAGCAGATCGATCATTTTATGCATCAGGTTTTTGTTGCTGATCCCGTAATCGTGATAACGCCCCATGCCGGTGCGCGGATCCATGATATACGAAAGCAGGACATATCCCTTGGGATCGGTCACATCGCTGACAGTCAATTGCGCGGCGTCAATCTTGTCCACCTGATTGAGCAGATAATCGTACTTGCTGAAACGGTGGCTTTTGTAGTGATTATACACGACGCGGGCGCAGCTCGGCGCGATTTCAAAGCGGCCCTCGAAAACCGGCGGGATATCGTTCCTGTCGTCTTCGCTGCTGTGATGATCAAACCACATGCCGCAGTTTGGATGATAGGGCATGTTGGTCAGTATGTCGTTTTTAGTGACCGGGATCACCCCGTCCTGAACGTCTTTTGGATGCGCGAAAGTGATCGTTTCAATAATCTCCACTTCTCTCAGAAACACGGCGCAGGTCAATCCGTCGAAATCGGAGCGCGTAATTAAGTTCATGGTAGCTCCTCAAAGTTATGTTAATTATATTTATCTGCTTCGTAATCGGCCGATGCCAGCGGCATCTTCTTTTAAAAATTAAATAACTTTTTATTAATAGTCAATACTGAAAATGATGGGGTCAATAAAAGCACAGACGTTCAGAAATTAAAATCGGACATATAGGAGGGGTTATCCCGGGTAATGAGCGAGTCCTCCTTGCGGTCGGTCCGTTGGCCTTGTTTTTGTTTCATATCATCCAACACCTGAATGAAAGCGTCGACCACGGCCGGATTGAACTGGGTCCCGGAACACTGCCGGAATTCATTTTTAGCGTCTTCGATGGTGACGAGGACATTGTATCCCCGGTTGGTTGACATCGCGTCGTAAGCGTCGGCTACGGCCACGATAGATGCCAGCAGGTCAATCTCCTCTCCGACCAGCCCCTGCGGGTAACCGGAGCCGTCCCACCGTTCATGATGCTGATAGACAATATTGATCACGTCGGCGAGAAAGGTAATCGGCTTTAGGATTTTATATCCGATTTCCGGGTGGCGGCGCATCTCCTGCCATTCCTCGTCGGATAGACCGGTGACATTTTTCAGGCTGGAAATTTCGATTACGAGTTTCCCGATATCATGGAGAATGGCGCCCTGAGATATTTTTTCCAATTCCGACATCGGCAGGCGAAGTTTTTCGGCGATCTTCATGCTGTAAGAGCGCACGCGCGCGGAATGCCCGGCGGTATAGGAATGTTTTTCCTCAACCGCCCTGAGGAACGACACAATGATGTCCATATATGCGCGTTCCATTTCCTTGGCTTGCTGTTCGATCATCTGGGTTTTCATCTCAAGCTGTTCGATGTGCCGCTGGAGATTTGTCACTAATTTTTCATTGTATTCCTTGGCGAATACTTTAACTTCCTCGTGTCCGATTTCATCTTTCTCCCCGCCGATGTACTGCGCGATCTGATTGGGAAACTCGTCAATATCGATCGGCTTCTTGATATACCCGTCGCATCCGGCCACCAGGGATCGTTCCCGGTCTCCCTCGCGAACGTTGGCGGTCACGGCGACTATCGGAATTTTTGACAGCCGTTCGATGCTTTTGATGCGTGTTGCCGCGGCGTGCCCGTCGAGCATGGGCAGGTTGATGTCCATCAGAATTAGGTCCGGTTCCAGTTCCTGCGCCATATTAACGCCGGTGATGCCGTCGTTCGCCTCAAAGATCTCATAACCGAGCGGCTCCAGGATACGCCGGACGAGCAGACGGTTCAGCTCGTTATCCTCCACATAAAGGACGCTTTTTTTCCCGGATGGCGCGGTCATGTCATTCGCTTTCAGTTATGGTTTGCTTTTCGCGAGCTCTCCGATCGGACTGGCGCAGGGGCAGGCTGATAGTAAAGACGGAGCCTTTGCCGAGTTTGCTTTCGACGGTGATGGCGCCGTTGT
This sequence comes from Bacteroidota bacterium, assembly GCA_037441945.1. Classification (GTDB taxonomy): domain Bacteria; phylum CLD3; class CLD3; order SB21; family JBBIRG01; genus JBBIRG01. The sequence goes on from JBBIRG010000015.1 coordinate 4,754, forward strand.
GCATTTCGATAAATTTTTTCGCGATGCTCAATCCCAGCCCGGTACCGCCCGCGCGACGCGTGCTTGATCCGTCGGCCTGGCGGAACCGCTCGAAAATATTCCCGAGCGAATCCTTGTCAATGCCGACTCCCGTATCAATAACGCTGATTGAAACATGATCCGAGACCAGTCCGGTCTGTATCGTTATCCATCCCTCTTCAGTGAACTTCGCGGCGTTTGAAAGCAAGTTAAAGATCACCTGTCTCAATTTCGTTGCGTCGGCTTCGATCGGGGGAATCTCACTGAGAAAACGGCTGTCGAGACGGACCCGCTTGCCCATGATCAGGGTCTGCCCGGCCATCACGATATCCTCGATCACCGGCCCGAGATCGACCTCGGTAAAATTCAGTTCCATCTTGCCGGCCTCAATCTTGGACAGGTCGAGGATGCTGTTGATGATTTCGAGCAGGTGACGCCCGCTGTTGTAAATCGCGTTCAGGTCGACTTCCTGTGTCGGGTTGATGTCGCCATCGATCCGGCTCAGCAGTACCTTGGAGAAACCAATGATCGAATTGAGCGGCGTGCGCAGCTCATGGCTGACGTTAGCGATGAATTCCGATTTGAGCCGGTCGGCTTCCTGCGCTTTCTTGATCGCCTCGCGGAGCGCGATATTGCTCTTGCGAAGATCCTCGGTTCGCTCGTTGACTTTCTGTTCCAGTTCGGCGTTTGTTTTTTCCAGCTGGGACGTCAACACCTGCATCTGCAAGTAAGCGCTGCCAAGCTGTTCCGTCAGTATTTTCTGTTGGGAATAGATTTCGTCTTCGTTCTCTTCGCCGGGAGGCGTTTTTTCATCGTGTTTCGGGAAAGACGGAACGTTTCCGGCGGTTTGTCCCTGGAACATGAAAGGTTCCATGTCGGCGGGCAATTCTTTGCCGGCAAACGTGCGGAACTGCCACAGCCGTTCGTTCAGGTCTTTGATCTGGTCTTCAAGGAGCATAATGCCGTACTGACGGTTGCGCGCCATGCCGAGCGCATAATAAAGAATTTCGCGGATACGCGTGTACGGCTCCATCGTTGCCATCTGAAATACCTGGCAGTCGAAGCATGACGGAATTCCAAGATGTGTCCGGCATCCGCAATTTTCACCGGCCAGGTACCAGCATCGCGGGTTTTGCGCCTGATTTGCCTTGCAGGACGGGTCGGGGCATTCGCGGACCTTCCAGCACCGGTTGTGGATTTCCTGGGAACGCAGATCGATTTCCTCATCGACCTCGATCCGTTTAATCTGCTCGCCCATCTGGTCGCACAGTACCTGAAGCTGCTCAATGCTATATAGGTTCGACGGAGAATAGGCGACGTGCACCGCCTTTTCGGTTTGCGCTGACTCCCGTTCCTGATCGACCAGCTTCTGCTTCATCTCCTGCCGGAAAGTTTCTTCGTTCTTGACGTCGTCCATCATCGGAAGGTTCATCATGAACAAATCGTCAAAAGACATATCCTCAGTTTTCCGCTTTTCGCGCTTGGACGGCGCTTTTAGCGTCAACTCATACTCGATGATCTGGACTTCCCGCATATCCGCTTTGCGTTTGACGATACCCTCGGTCACGGCGCTGTTTTGATTTTTTTCGTTCATATTTTTCCGTTTATGAAGCGCGAATTACATTGATCTTTTCCTGAATCATACCGATCTGAATGTTTCGGGCGTTCAGCGCGAGCATTTCGCCGTCTGCGTGGACTGGCAGACCGTGTTCCGATTCGATCGTCAGTGCGTCCGTCCGGAACATCCGGACTTCCTTCAGTTTCGTGTGCGATCCGTCGAGCGCCTTGGGCAGTTCTTTAAAAATTTTCATTTTCCCGATGGATTCAATCACGCAGACGTCAAACAGCCCGTCGTCGAGCACGGCTTCGGGGGTAAGGAAAAATCCGCCGCCTGAGCAGCGGCCGTTGCCGGTGTTGACGAGCAGGACTTTTTGCTTCATATCGCCGCCATTCCAGCGGATGGTAGCTTGGGGATGCCGGTAGCGGAATACGGTTTTGACTACGGCGGACAAGTAACCGGCGAGACCTCGCAAAGCTTTGATCCGGCCGTTTTCATAATTCACGTGGGCGTCAAATCCCGCGCCAACGTTGTTGTGAAAATAACCCCGTTCCTCGCCGTCAACAGCAACGTTTCCGATGTCAACCGCCTGCGTTTGGCCTTCCAGAATGATCTGTACGGAGCGGTAGAGATCAACTGGAATTTTCAGGACTTTGACAAAATCATTTCCTGAACCCGATGGAATGATACCGATGACGGGATCAGGCGTCGGGCGTTTATTTTTTTTTCTATCAAAGAGCACTCCGTTGATAATTTCATGGACGGTGCCATCGCCGCCGACAGCAACGATAACCCGGTATTTCGAACTATTTTCGGCGGCGATATCGAACGCATGATTTTTCCGCTGCGTCATGATCAGATCAAAGGCGATGCGGCGCTCGTTCAGTATTCGTGTGACGCCGCTGACGCATTCCGCCGTCGCGCCCCGGTTGGAAACGGGATTGACAATCACCAGCCAGCGGTATGTGAATACCATATCCATCACCGGTCAATCTTTCATCGCGACACAGTCGATTTCCACCATGACGTCCTTCGGCAGACGGCACACCTGGACGGTGGTGCGAGCCGGAACACCCGATGAAAAATATTCCGCGTAGACTTCATTCATCGCCGCAAAATCGTTCATGTCTTTTAAATACACCGTCGTCTTGACGACACGGTCAAGGTTCGATCCGGCGCTCAAGAGAACCGCTTTGAGATTCTCGATCACCAATCGCGTTTGCTTTCGGATTTCCGGTTCGGCTAATTGCCCCGTTTTCGAATCCAGGGGTATTTGTCCAGACGTAAAGATCATTTTTCCCTCGGCTATAATCGCCTGGCTGTAGGGACCTATTGGCGCTGGCGCCTCGTTAGTTTTCACGTATTCTTTCAGCATGGCCTTTCCTCGGTGTTTGGGTTTCATATTTTCCCTGAAAATTTATTTAATGTCCTTGTACCGCGCATCATGGATTTCGTCTTCGCTGAAATGCGCATTTTTTACTTCCATATCAGGACCATAATGCGAGTCCCGGCGCGGGTTGCGAGACGGCGGGGCAGACAATAACCTGCGAACCAGCCTGAATACAAGGTATACTATGGATGTAATAATTAAAAAACGGATAATGCCGAACATGAAAAACCTTTCTTCAGGCGAATTGGTTAAGAAACCTCAGATCGTTTTCAATAAACAGGCGCAAGTCATTAACGCCGTAGACCAGCATAGCGATTCTCTCGATACCCATGCCGAACGCGTAACCTGTGTACCGGTCAGGCTCATAGCCTGCGTACTCAAACAGCTTCGGATTGACCATTCCGGCGCCCATGATCTCGATCCAGCCTGAATTCTTGCATGTCCGGCAGCCTTTGCCTTTGCAGAAGATACAGCTCATGTCCACTTCGGCGCTGGGCTCGGTAAATGAAAAATACGAAGGCCGGAAACGCGCGGCGATATCCTGCCCGAACATCTGGTGGATGAAAAACCCTATCGTGCCCTTAAGGTCGCCGAAATGCACGTCCGTATCAACAACAAGTCCCTCGACTTGATGGAAACACGGCAGATGCGTAGCGTCCGGAGTATCTTTACGGTAAACGCGTCCCGGACAGATGATTCGGATGGGCGGACGGCGGCTTTCCATCACGCGCGCCTGCACGGGCGTGGTATGCGTGCGCAGAACCACCGAATCGCTGATGAAAAACGTATCCTGCATGTCGCGCGCCGGATGGTTTTTCGGAATATTCACCGTTTCAAAATTGTAATAATCCAGTTCCACTTCGGGACCGTCTTCCGCGGTAAATCCCAGCCGGCCGAATATCGAGCGGATTTCTTTTTCAATCATGGACAGCGGATGTGAATGGCCGCGAAACTCTGTACGCGGCGGAAGCGTGACGTCTGTATCTCCCGCCGGCTCGTCGGTTGATTCCACTGCCGTCCTCATGCGCTCAAATTCATCTTCCATAAACCGTTTCACAAGGTTGAGTTCCTGTCCGAACGCAGGACGTTCCTCTTTCGATAAATTCTTTAGCCGGTCCGTAAACCGCGTGATAGTACCTTTTCGGCCGAGAAATTTCGCATGAAGTTGTTCAATCGCCGCTTTGGTTAGTTTAATGGAACGGGATTCGCTGATGAAATTTTCCCTGACGAGATTCAGTTCTTCGATCATGTCGTTTTCCGTTTATAATTCAGTCAACCTCTGCGTTACCGGTTATTCATCCGGTTTGAATTTGTTGGATAATCGTTCGGTCATCGCAGGCATCAATATAAATAAAAAAAGAGCCTTTGGCAAATGCTAAAACAAAGGGCTCTCTTTTCGGTTCAATGAAGAACTGGGTCTGGCCGTCAAGCAATCGACGCTTTCGCTTTGTCGATCAGCTGGTTAAAAGCCGGCATATCGTTCATCGCGAGGTCCGATAGGACTTTGCGGTTGACGTTGATATTCGCTTTTTTCAGCGCATGGATGAACTGCGAATAGCTCATGCCGTGCTCGCGCGTGGCGGCGTTGATGCGGATGATCCAGAGAGAACGCATGTTGCGTTTTTTCTGGCGGCGGTGGACGGTCGCGTAGGCCATCCCTTTTTCCACAGTCTCGATGACGTTGCGGAGGACGTTTTTTCGCTTGCCAAAGTTGCCTTTGGCGGCTTTCATGTATTTTTTCCGGCGAGCTTTGGACGCCGGGTTATTGGTTGCGCGGGGCATAGGATTCTCCCTGTTAAAATCTTAAAATTATTTTCTCGTTTCGTAAGCGATCCAGCTTACATCGCGAGCATACGTTTCACGCGTTCGACGTCCGCTTCATGCACGGCATGCTTGCCGGCGAGGTGGCGTTTGCGTTTATTCGATTTGCTGCTCAGCAAATGGCGCGCCGTTGACTTTTTTCTCAGCAAACGGCCGTTACCCGTTTCCTGAAAACGCTTTTTGGCGCCGCTGTTGGATTTCATTTTAGGCATAGCGTATTTCCTTTTAACAAATAAATTAAATGATTCATTTTTTTTATTTTTTCACAAACATCATTACCATGTTCCGTCCTTCAAATTTCATCGCCGTGTCTAATTTGCCGTACGTCTCAAGATCGGCGACTAACCTTTCAGCCAGTTGAATGCCGAATTCCTTATTGGCGATTTCACGTCCCTTGTAAACAATGACGGCCTTGACTTTGTATCCGTCCTGCAAGAACCGGATCGCATGTTTTTTCTTGAACTCGTAGTCATGATCGTCCGTTCCGGGGCGGAACCGCAGTTCCTTGATTTCGCCGGTATGGATCTGCTTTTTCCGGGCGTCTTTTTCCTTTTTCTGGATTTCGTATTTGTATTTCCCGAAATCAATGATTTTGCAGACCGGTGGATCGGCTTTGGGCACGATTTCCAGAAGGTCTAGTTCCGCTGCTCGCGCACGTTCCAGCGCCTCGCGGATGTCAACGATTCCTATTTGTTCTCCCGTCGGCCCGATCAGGCGTACTTTGGGAATCTTGATCTGTTCATTGATCCGGATTTTATCTTCTTTTCCGATGGCGGTATCCTTTCGTTCGTGATTTAGCTCAGTGATTTATTAATGATTTTACCGTTGATCTCTTTTATCAGTTCATCTAAACTCTTTTGTCCCTGGTCGCCTTTACCGTGAATGCGAACCGATACGTTCCGGTTCTGGACTTCTTTGTCACCTAGGATAATGATGTACGGAATCTTTTTGACTTCCGCTTCGCGGATTTTGTAACCGATTTTTTCATTCCGCGCGTCGAGGGTAGCGCGCACCGGCTGGTTTTCCAATCGTTCAAGAATTTCTTTACCGTAGGCCAGTTGCCCGTCGCCGATCGGCAGGATCGCCGCCTGAACCGGCGCAAGCCATACGGGAAAATTTCCGGCAAAATGTTCGATGAGGATCGACATGAACCGTTCCATCGATCCGAACGGCGCGCGGTGAATGATGACCGGCCGGTGCTTCTGACCGTCGGAGCCGACATATTCGAGCTGGAAGCGTTCGGGCATCACATAATCCACCTGCACGGTACCGAGCTGCCATTTGCGCCCGAGCGCATCTTTCACGATGAAATCGACTTTCGGCCCGTAAAATGAAGCTTCACCGATGGCGATTTTATAATCCAGTTTCATCGCGTCGGCGACTTCGCGGATCTCGCCCTGGGAGCGTTCCCACATTTCTGGTTCGCCGGCGTATTTCGCTGGATTGTCCGGATCGCGGAACGACAGGCGCGTGGTGACTTCCATATCGAAGGTGCGAAACACTAACTGCGTCAGGTCGATCGCGTTCATCAGTTCGTCCTTCAACTGGCCGTGCGTGCAGTAAATATGCGCGTCGTCCTGCGTGAATCCGCGGACGCGCGTCAGGCCGGTCAGTTCGCCGGACTGCTCGTAGCGGTACACGGTGCCGAACTCCGCGAGGCGCAGCGGAAGATCGCGGTAACTGCGCGGCTGGGAAGAATAGATCTGGTGATGATGCGGGCAGTTCATCGGCTTCAGCAGGTATTCCTCGTCCTCCACCTTGATCGGCGCGAACTGGGAATCGGAATAGTACGGGTAATGCCCGGAGGTTTTGTATAATTCAAGATTGCCGATATGCGGCGTAATGACTTCCTGGTAGCCGCGCCGGAGTAATTCTGATTTGAGAAATTCTTCCAGCTTTCGGCGGATCGTGGTTCCTTTGGGAAGCCACAGCGGAAGACCGCCGCCGACTTTCGGCGTGAAATAAAACAGTTCCAGTTCCTGGCCTAGCTTGCGGTGATCGCGTTTCTTCGCTTCTTCGAGCAGGCGCAGATGTTCATCCAATTGTTTTTTCGACGGAAAACTGATGCCGCGAAGACGCTGAAGCTGGATATTGTCCGCTTTGCCCTGGTAGAACGCTCCCGCCACTGACATCACTTTGACGGCTTTGATCATGCCTGTATTCGGCAGATGCGGACCGCGGCAGAGATCGGAAAAATCGCCCTGCGTGTACACGCTGATCGGTTGGCCGTCGGCGACCCGGTTGATGATCGCGATCTTGAATTCCTCGCCGCGTGAACGGAAAAATTCAATCGCTTCTTCGCGGGACAGTTCCCGGCGTTCCACCGATATTTTTTCTTTCACGATTTTTTCCATCTCCGCTTCGATCTTCGGAAAATCGTCCCGGCTCACCGATACGGGCAGTAAGATATCGTAAAAAAATCCGCTTTCCGTGGCGGGGCCGTCCTCGAATTTCGCTTCGGGCCATAACCGCTTTACTGCCTGCGCCATCAGGTGCGAGGAGGAATGCCAGAAAATTTCCATACCCTCGTCGCTTTCCCATGTAATCAGGTTAATCGAAGCGTTTTGTCTGATCGGATGCGTCACGTCGACTTTATGGTCGTTTACGATTGCTGCGACGCATTTCTCGGCAAGATGGCGGCTGATGCCCTGCGCAATGACAAGCGGCGTTACGCCCGAATCGAACGTTTTGACGGAATGGTCCGGAAAAGTAATCTGAATCTGGGACAATGCGTTCTCCTTGCTTACCTAATTGATTGCCGACCTGGACAAAGCAACAGCCCGCCAGGTTAATTGAGGTATGTTCTTTTCAGAACATTTTGGATGTCCCTAATCCTCAATGAGCGGTAAGCATAAAGCAATTAGAGGAAAAAGTCAATAAAAAAATGCAGTTTTATGGGAATGAAATTCTTAAAGCAATAACGCCTACAGGTTGTTTTACCCCAACAGAACACGTAAAATCACTCCTAATTGTTAACCTTCTTCAATCTTTTTCAATATTATTTATTATCCCCTGTTTCCCTATCCCCGCCAGCAAATCCTCAAACGACTCCGGATGCAATTGTTCAAATTCCTTTAGCGGGACTTTTAAATAACGCCAGCTTTCTTTTGTCAGTTCCGTTGCGGAGTGGCACCAGTTGACCGCAGCCTGGTCTTTCAGTTTCACTTCAATGTCTTCCCGGCCTTTGGTTTCGACGATCCAGTTACAATCGCCGGTCAGCGCGATGAAATCCGGGTAATAATTCCGGATGTTCGCGATCGAATCGGTATACTGAATGCAGAATCCGAATTGCTCGGGAAGTTTTGAGAACGCCTTGATGTCTTCAGCCTTTTCAAGGAACCTGGCAAAGTCATATTCAAAATCATTATCGCACGGCGTGTAATTGAAAACGGATTTCTTCGCTTCCAATACTTTCTTTGAGGTAGGAAATGGATTCGTTACGGATAGAAACCGGTTCGCCGAAAGCAGTTGCGGTTCCTTGTGTTCAATGACGATTTCACGAAGCGCTTTTTCAAACTCTTTGATGACCACATAACTCGCTACATTACCGGCGATGGCGCGAATCACGTTTATATCGGTCAGATCTACGGTTTTCCCGAAAGCCTTGTGCTCGAAGAATTCGCGAATCTTCGGCGCTAACACGGCGAATTGAGAAGGCAGTTTGATGTTCTCTGAAATACGTCTCGCGTAATATCCGATCACTTCTTCAGCGGTTTGCGCGGGCGGTATGGTATATTCTCTTTCCAACAGCATTTCGTCGGTGAGAATGTCGTGGCCTTCGTAAATAAACGTCTTCACGTCCTCAATATCTTTGCCCTTCAGCGGCAGTTTATTGATGTTGAATTTCATAACGTCAATATCGTTGATCTCTTCGGCCAGCGATTTCTTCCTGACTAAAACCGGCGATATATCGGGAACGCCGATATCATAATCTTTTTTAGTTTCAACCGGCTGAACGGTAATGATCTTTAATTTGTCTTTCCCGATCTGGAATGTATCGAATTTCAATTCTTCTAATTTCTCCAGATCGTCGACAAATTCCATGAACGCTTTATTGCCGATGATATCCACACGTTCCGTGTAGCTATCGATCATATTACGGAACATCAACCGTAAACCTCTGCCGATGGTTTGTTCGGGCAGGATATTCGCTTTGGCCGAATAAGGCCGCAATCCGACGACGACCGTCACATTCTGCACATCCCAGCCCTCGCGCAGCATTAATACGGATACGATCGCGTTGACCGGACTCTTATCATGATCCACGTCACGCGCCAGCTTACGAGCGTCGTCGAGATCCTTTTTGCTGACTTCCCCGCTTTTGTCCGTGTGAATGATTAACGTCTTATCTCCGCCGAATTCGGACGGATATTTGCTTCGCAGCCAATCGCCTACTTCATCCGCTTCATCGGTATTGCTCATCATCACGAACAGGATCGGCTTCTTTTTTAATGACTCTAACTGTACGTTGTATTCTTTCCAGCGTTCCACTCCGGCGGTAAGAAATCCTTTATATCGGGTACTCGCGATGTTGGATTTGGCTTCATCTATTTTAGAAATCCCTTTAATCGGACGTTTGACGATGCGGTCCAATATCGCCTGTTTGAGCGGATAATCGAATACCGTCCACGCGAATAACGATCCTTTGCTGTAACGCGGCGTCGCTGAGAAATCCAATTGAGCGGTCACGGATTTAACCGTATGCAGTTTGCGAATCATCTTATTCCACTCGTTTTCCTCGTCATGCGTGTGGTGCGCTTCGTCGTTCAGCGCCATCAACAGGCCGTCGCGTTTGGCGATACGTTCGTCGAAGTCCGTGATTTCTGTTTTCGCGGTAGGCGGCGGACTGCCCAGCATGGCGGTCATGATATCGGATTCTTCGGAGTTCGAGCCGGTCGCTCGTTCATAAAATTGCTGGATATTAGTCAGGTACAGCGCGCCGTGGCTGTTCGTCCGTTCGGTGTCGCCGCGCATGTAATATTCCATCTCCCACCACCACTGAAAGTGTTTCGGAATCAGCGGATCGGCGCGGAATATCTTACCGCTCTCGAAGTCGCTGCGTAAACGGTCGAACACGATCACGTTGGGCGCGAGAATCAGGAACGTCTTGGCGTATTGGGTATCGTCTTCCCGTATCGCGTTGGCGAACTGCCACACGACGGCTAAGGCCATCACTTTGGTCTTACCGCTTCCGGTAGCCATTTTAATGCAGTAACGCGCGAAATCATCATACGGAGGAAGGCGCAAGTCTTTCGTATCGAACGCGAATTTCTCTAAAAGATCTTTTCTTGTCCTGATTTTCTTGCATTCATAAATATAAATCAGCGTTTCAATCGCTTCCCGTTGCGCGGCGTGGTAGCGGAAAGACTGCCCGTTATAAAGAACATGATCGGTACAGAACCAGAAGTTCATCAGTTCGCGGGTCGTATCGGTAATGCCTTTGTAGTTATCCGCGCGCCAGGCTTTGACCGCTTCGCGTATGGCGGGTACGCACGCCGCCGTTCTGAGCTGATCCTGTATATTGAACAGGTCTTTCTGCGTTTTATCGTTTTGTTTTCGTGCCATATTGGTTTTTCCTATTTCACCCCTTCAGGGTTAGAATCATTGCACCCTTTCGGGGTTAGAATCATTGCACCCTTTCGGGGTTAGAACCATTAC
>JBBIRG010000016.1:0-9360 GCA_037441945.1 Bacteroidota bacterium
GCGGGCGGCTGATGCGGTAATTCGGCGGATAGTAATCCTTCTTCCTGTCGCATAGAAACGATTGTCCATTCGTCATCCGTTTTGTAACGTTTCCATATCAACGAACCATGGACCGTCGTGTCTTTCACGGGAAGGCGGACCGTATGATCGGTATCCCCGCCGTGACTTCGGTGCAACCTGAAAGATATTTTTTTCTCATTAAAAAACACCGAACCTGTCAGCGGATAGGTCGGACCGGTCATGCGCTGATACAACGCCGTCGCCGCCGTGATCAGGAACGCCGCCAGCCATAATATCACGGATCTTTTCATGCATCTTCCTTTATTAAAAATCACTTGCCAAACGGTAATTAAATATGTATTATGTCATAATCAATAAAAAAATGCTCTTTGGAAAAATTTTAATGTTAGGGGCGCCCTGTCCGATAAGCGCGGGGCTGAGAATGTACCCTTTGAACCTGATCCGGATCATGCCGGCGTAGGGAAACAAAATAGTTTACTGATAAACCGTTTTCCTGCCGGCTCCGGGGGGGGAAACGGTTTTTTATTTACCGGAAATCATGAACCGCAGAACGCAGAGAAATTTTACCGCCGAGGCCGTGTATGATTTAACCGCAGAGGACGCCGAGTTCGCACAGGAAGGGCGTTTGTTCAAAAAATAGTGAGGCTCTGTTTAATTAACCCATTTCTGTGTCATTTCGAGCCCGATTCCTGTCCCGAGTCCCGATACATCGGGATCAGGGGGATGTCGGGATCGAGGGACAATCGGGCGAGAAATCTTGTATTATCATTTTTTTCTGTTATCATGCAAATGGGTGGGGTTTGAATCGATTAACAAATTTATGTTTTAATCACTGTCGTTATAATTATGAAACTATTAACATGTAAATCATTTTTTGAAAGGAAATGAAATGTCAACTCAAAATATTTTACTCTCGTTATTTTTCATTATTTTTGCAACGGCGGCCGTCACAGGTCAGTCGGCCATTCGCGGAACCGTAACCGATTCGGAAACCGGACAGCCCCTCGGATCGGTGAACATCGTTCTCGAAAAAACATATCAGGGCGCCGTATCCGACAACAGCGGTGAGTTCCTCATAAAATCTGTCTCACCCGGCCATTATACGATCAGCGCATCAATGATGGGTTATCACATCGGCAAAATGAAGTTCAGCATCCATGAGAACGAAATAAAAAACATCGCTATTAAAATCACGCCGAAATTACTGCCGGGGGAGGAAGTTGTGATCACTTCGACGCGCGCTTCTAAAAACATGCCCGTGACGCTCTCCAATATCACCAAGGACCATCTTCAGAAAAATTATATCGCGCAGGATGTGCCGGTGATGCTCTCTCAGCTTCCCTCGGTTACGTTCTATTCCCAAAACGGCAACGGACTGGGATATAATTATTTGAACATCCGCGGATTCGACCAGCGCCGGATAGCCGTCATGATCAACGGCATTCCGCAGAACGACCCGGAAGATCATAACGTATACTGGGTTAACTTCCCCGACCTGCTGGCAAACACGGAAGACATTCAGGTCCAACGGGGCGGCGGCAGCGCGTTCTATGGTACGCCAGCCATCGGCGGATCGGTCAACATCATCACGAACCAGTTCTCAGACCGGCGGAAAACCGTCATGGAAGCGGCCTACGGCAGTTACAACACGCAGAAATACTCGATCAGCTACAATTCCGGCATCATCGATCACCAGTATTCCATCAGCGGGAAACTATCCAAAATCACCAGCGACGGCTACCGCGATAACGCCTGGGTGAATTTCAACAGTTATTACCTGAGTCTTTCGCGTTTCGACCGTAACCTGACGACTTCGGTCAATATATACGGCGGCCCGATATCCGACGGCCTCGCCTACAACGGCCTTCCGAAATTTTTTATGAAGGATAAAAAAAACCGCAAAAACAACTGGAGTTACTTTGACGCGAATAACGAAACAAAAACCGTCAGTTATTACACCGAACGCCGCAAACAGGAAGTCGAAAATTTTTCACAACCGCATTACGAACTGATCAACCGCTGGAAAATCAGCGAAAACGCGACGTTTCACAACACGCTGTTTTATGTTACGGGAACCGGTTTTTTTGATTACGACGGCAGTTGGATCAATTATTACGGAGATGACGTCGTCCGTCAGTATTTCCGGTTGACGCCGGATAACGGTTTTGATTCCAACAGTACGTTTCCTTCCAATACGCTCATCCGCGCGTGGGTGGGCAACAGGCAATTCGGCTGGCTGCCGCGATTCGAATGGACGGCAGGTCAGCATAACCTGAATGTCGGCGGTGAATTCCGGCATCACCGGTCGCTTCATCACGGAAAAATTTTATGGGCGGAAAATCTTCCTGAAAACTTTGATCCGGATTACAAATTTTACCGTTACCGCGGCGGAAAGGATATTGTTTCGTTCTATGCCCATGATTTATGGAAAATTCATCCGCAATGGTCTGTCATGGCCGATCTGCAGCTTGTTTATAACCGCTATAAAATTTACGCCGAAAAATACGTCGGTTATGAGTTTTCCGTTCCGTATTATTTCCTGAATCCGCGTTTCGGCGTTCAGTACAGGCCTGCTGATCCATGGACAGTTTACACCAGCTTCAGTTATACCTCGCGCGAGCCCCGCCTGAGCAATTTGTATGACGCCGCCGGTTCCAGCGTACCGAACGAATACGCGAGCGATTTCGGTTCGATCCCTTATCCGCAGTTCCGCGAAAAATCACCGGGCGTTTACGATTTTTCCAAGCCGCTGATCAAACCGGAAAAATTATTCAATATCGAGGCCGGCGCCGGATTCGAAATTCCGAATACATTGAAACTGAACGCAACGGTTTTTTTCATGGATTTCCGCGACGAAATCATCAAAAAAGGACAGGTAGACCGTTTCGGTCAGCCGATTACCACCAACGCCGACCGGACGCGGCATCAGGGCGTCGAATTCTGGGGCGATTACCGGCCGGTGAAATATCTGGAGGTTTTCGGGAACGCGACATGGAGCCGAAACCGGCTGATCCGGTTCAATGGATTAGCAAGAAACGACCAGGACGATTTTGTGCCCGTCTCGCTGAACGGCAACCCGATCGCCGGATTCCCCGACGTGATGGGAACGGCCGGATGCGCGGTATCCTGGAAGAATACGCGAAGCCAGATTCATGTTCGTTATACGGGGCCGTTTTACACGGATAATTTTAAAAATTCCGACCGCCGCGTCGAGGCGCATACCGTCGCGAACTGGATGACTTCCGTCGTATTCAGGGACGTTATGCATGTCCGCGAAATCGAGATGCGTCTGCAGATAAACAACCTATTCAACAATTTATATTTTGCCTCCGGAGAAAAAGACGAATTTTTTCCCGGAGCTGAAAGAAATTTTATCATGAGTTTTCGGTTGACATTTTGAAAATATTTTTTATAGGTCATTTACTTCATCTTGTATTTTGTTATGTATTGTTGCATACTTGGAAAAAAACATATAATATAAACCATTTCAAAATCGCAAGTGGATCACCCAATTTACTATTCAAAGAATCCCTATAATGTAAGTCAAATTCCAATAACTATCATTCAAATCAAAGAAGGAGTCTACATTTATGAGAACAATGGCAGAGAAATTGCAAGTAAAATTCGCAGGACTTTTTCTGCTGATTGCATTAAGTCTTTACGGCTTGCAATCCGTAAATGGACAGGAATCCGGAGCTCAATCTTTTATCATCAAAACCCAGACGGGCGAAACAACCGTTAAATCCGGCGACGAGATTGTCATCGAGACAACCACCGGCGATGAAATAGCCGGTACGGTTGTTTCAGCGGAACAACGGATTTTGATCATCTCTAGCAAATTCGGCGAAGTGAAGATAGAGTTTGAAAAGATCAGGGAAATTGACGTCCGGAAAAAAATAGACGATAAATCCACTGAGCAAACATGGCGACACGGGGATCCGCTTAGCCACAGGGCTTATTTTTCGGCAACAGGACAAACCCTGGAAAAGGGACAAAAAACATTCGAAAATTACTATTTGTTTTTCAACAGTTTTAATTACGGCATAACCGACAATGTAACCATAAACGCCGGTATGAGCCTCTTCCCATCGGATAATTTTGTCAAGAATAATGTATATATGGCCGGTGTGAAGGCGAAATTTTTCGAAACCGGAAATTTTCGTGTGGCGGCCGGCGCTCAGTATCTGACCTTGCCTTTTATAGAAGAGGTCGATGCTTCATTCATTTATCCTTTTGGCGTTCTCGGTTTCGGTAATCCCGACAATCACCAGTTAAATGTATCCTACGGCCGCCTGTTCTATATTGGCAAAGGTGGTGAGAGCGATATAACTTCCCTGATGAACGTTAGCGGCCAATTCCGCATTTCAAAAAGCATTAAGTTCGTCGCTGAAGGCATATACCTTCTAGAAGCAAAAGATTCCGATGTTATTCCGTTTGTTTACGGAATCCGGTTCATGACCCGTAAAATTGCGGTCGATCTGGGTTTCATGAATACAACCGAATCGGAAATATTTCCCGGAATTCCCATGGTCAGTTTTTGCTATACATGGAAATAAAGAAGGATTCATTAATTGCAAAATGAAGTCAAAAGGCGTTCTTCATTCAAAGAACGCCTTTTTTTTATTCAGGCCGTTCCGCCTTCAGGATGAAAACCTGAAATGTTTTTTCCTCGCTATTGATGATCTTTTTCGTATGATAAAAAACATCCGATCGTATATTCCCGAAACCGGTCTGTCTGACGGTTTCGGATAATTCATTCATGTCAAACCCGCAATGTCCCTCGAATTCGGAAAGTTCAGCGTGAAAACTGCCGTCCTCCGTCGCCAGATCGCCGATGACCAGCAATCCGCCGGGATTCAGTATATCAAGAAAAATCATGAAAATCTTCCTCACGTCATGAATATGGTGAAGAACCATCAGGCTGTATATCAAATCATGGCGGCCGGTGTAATTTTCGTTCAGCAAATTCATCGTCAAAGCCCGCATATGCGAAACTCCGGCGGAATCAATTTTCTTTTTCATTTCCCCGACCATTCCAGGAGAATCATCGATCAGAACGATTTCCCGAAAATCATTTTTCAGACAGAAACTCACCGCTCCCGTTCCCGCGCCGAATTCCATCGCTGACCGGATTTTTTTCCCTTCCGTCAGGAGCCGAATTTGTTCCGCAAATTTCTGCGCTCGTTCAAATCGGCCGGGCTTAAGATCCCATTCTTTGGCCGTCTGATCAAAATAATTATTCATTTTTCTGTAAACTTTCCCTGTTTATTATTCGCATATTGATAAATGCAACCAATGCGGGACTAAATATTATACCCCAGTTGTTTCATAAGCAATGTTTAAAAAATTTGTTATGGCAAATCCGATTTATCAAAATCCACTTGAACAAATATAGGGGTTTGGTTATATTTAACTTTATATTAAATAACCTGAATTCCGGTTATCTATTCCGGATTCTGACCTGACCGAACGAATCAAATTTTTTTATAACAATTTACCTTAACCGGAGAAAGATATGAGCAAGCTTCTGAAAGAACACGGCTTTAAAACCAAATCGATTGTCAAAGGTTATACCGACCGCATCCTGCATATCAATTTATCCGACCTGAGCATAAAGGAAAAGGACGTTCCCCCGATCATGAAAGAAAAATTCATCGGCGGCAAGGGCTACGGGCTGCGCCTGTTATGGGACGCGACGAAACCCGACACCAAATGGGATGATCCGGAAAATGAGATCGTGATTGCGCCCGGGCCGCTCTGCGGGGTGACCCAGTACGCGGGAGCCGGAAAATCGCTGGTGGTGACGATATCTCCGCTGACGGACATCGTCATCGACAGCAACGTCGGCGGACATGCCGGCCCCTACCTGAAAATATGCGGGTACGATGCGCTGGAAATCCAGGGCAAAGCGGACACAGACGTTCTGATCGTCATCGACGCGGTGACCGGAAAAATCAGTTTTGAAGACGCAACGGAATACAACCCCGACAGCCACATTCTGGCCGAGGAACTGATCGACCGTTTTTCCGGCGGCGACGAGAGCAAGAAACGGTTCGTCTCCGTCATCAGTTCCGGAAAAGCCGCTGAAAACACCTACATCGGCATGCTCAATTTCAGTTTTTGGGACGCCAAGCGCAAAAAAGCCCGCCTGAAACAAGCCGGACGCGGCGGCATCGGACGCGTATTCCGCGATAAAAAAATCAAGGCCGTCGTCATCAAAGTCGGAAAAGTCGATCCGAACATGAACAATCCCGTGGATAACGACAGCATCAAGGAACGCGGCAAACGCTTCAATCTTGAAATGACGAAATTCGATGATACGCAGAACCAGATGCGTAAATGCGGAACCGCCCACCTTGTCGAAATCATGGACGCCTACGACCTCCTGCCCGTGCATAACTTCCAGTACGGCAAGCATTCCGGTTCGCCGAACATCGATTCGAACGTCTGGAAGAAACGCTTCACGCAGGACATCTTCGACGGATGCTGGCTCGGATGCACGATGTCGTGCTGCAAGGCTGTGGACGATTTTGAACTGAAGACCGGGCCGTACAAAGGCCAGAAAGTCATCGTCGACGGGCCGGAATATGAAACGGTCGGCGGCGTCGGCTCCAACTGCGGCCTATTCGACGCGGATTACGTGATCGAATGCAATTTCTACTGCGACACGTACGGCATCGACACGATCAGCTTCGGAACGATCGTCGCTTTCGCCATGGAGTGCTACGAACGCGGCATCCTCAACAAGGAACGCACCGGCGGACTGGAACTGACGTTCGGCAACAAAGAAGCCGCTTATGAACTGATCCACCAGATGGCCCGGGGGGAAGGATTCGGGCTGATCGCCGGGATGGGCGTTCGTAAAATGAAAGAATATTTTGTCAAACATTATAACGCCGATCCGAAATTCCTGGATGACATCGGCATGGAAAACAAGGGACTCGAATACTCGCAGTACAACTCCAAGGAATCGCTGGCGCAGCAGGGCGGTTATGCGATGACGAATAAAGGCCCCCAGCACGACGAAGCCTGGCTGATCTTCATGGACATGGTGAACAAGCAGATCCCGACGTTCGAAGACAAAGCCGAGGCGTTGCATTATTTTCCGATGTTCCGCACCTGGTTCGGCCTGCAGGGACTCTGCAAACTCCCATGGAACGACGTGGAACCGGAAAACAACGCGCAGACCGACGAACCGGCGAAAGTGCCCGAACACGTAGACAATTACGTAACTATCTACAACGCCGTTACCGGCAGCAACATCGACAAGCATGAACTGATCCGCCAGTCGGAACGCGTCTACAATTTCCAGCGCATCTTCAACCTGCGCCGGGGCTACGGCCTGCGCAAGCACGACGCCCAACCCTACCGCGCCTGCGGACCGGTGACGAAAGAAGAATATTTATCGCGCGAGGACCGGTACGACAAACAATTAGTCGAAGAAGTCATGTACGACATCACCGGCAAATCCGTTGAGGAAAAGATGGCCGCGCTCCGCAAATACCGCGAAAATCGGTACGAAAAACTGCTCGACGCCGTATACAAACGGCGCGGATGGACACCCAACGGCGTTCCGAAAATCGAACACCTGAAAAACCTGAAAATGGATCTTCCGGAACTGATCGAGCTGGTTTCCAAACATCAGTAAAAAACGATGAACTTCATAAGCCCGCGATCCTACTGACTCAACTGCGGTTTTTCCGGATACCGGCTTTATGAACAGGACAAAAGATTGAATCATGTTTTATTACCCGCGAAACACGCGAAACAAACGAAATAAGGATCTCTTGCCGAATCCTTTTCGTGTTATTCGCGTGTTTCGCGGGCGGAATTTTTGAATTTTTTCGGCTCTGCTTTAAGGCACACGATGAAGGCTGATCAAAAATTTATAACCGTCAACGGCGAAAAAGTACCCTACGAGGACAACATGACCATCACGCGCGTTCTTCAGGTGATGAATTATATTTTCAGAATGCTGATCGTACGCATCAATGGTGAACTGGTGCAGAAAAAAGATTACCCGACGACGGTTGTCCCTGAAGGGGCGAATGTGGAGGTCATTCACCTTATCAGCGGAGGATAGAGCAGACAGCCGCAGATTCACAGATTAATATTTTGTTTTTTTTTATTGCCCATGCGCCATTGATGGAAATTTTACAGTTGCTGAACAAGAAAATATTTTTCTGGATGATAAATATCCTCTGTAAAGAGAAACGTATGAGATTATCGGCCTATGTATGGAGGCTCACCGGCTTCTTGGCAAGGGTTTACTTGAGGTTGTTTACAAACATGCGATCGAATATGAATTCAATCAGAAACATATACCTTTTTCAAGAGAGAAAAAATTCACCGTGGAATATAAAGGTATTGTGCTGCCGCATTATTTTTATGCCGACTTCGTTGTTTTTGACAAAATTATTCTTGAAGTTAAAGCTCATAAACGGTTTGCCGATGAACACTTCAGTTATCTCATGAATTATCTATCTATTTCTAAGCTCAAAATTGGCCTGATTGTCAATTTTGGCGAAAACTCCCTTGTAACAAAAAGAGTAATTTATTAAACATGAATGCAGTCAACAGAAAAAATCTGTGAATCTGTGGCAATCAATAACTTAACCGACAGGATACCCAATGCTGAAAGTCAATGAATACTTCAACGGCAACGTAAAATCCATCGGCTTTGAATCGAATGAAGGCCCCGTGACGGCCGGAGTGATGGACAAGGGCGATTACGAATTCTCGACGTCCAAAAAAGAAATCATGGTGGTTACCTGCGGGGAAATGACGGTGCAATTGCCCGGCGGTTCCGAATGGAAAACATTCCGTCCTTTTGAAAAATTTGAGGTGGAAGCGAATCAGTCATTTAAGCTGAAGATCGCCGCGCCGGTTTCATATTTGTGCTATTATAAATAACGGTTTTCATTTCCTGTTCCGCCGGCTGTTCCTGTCAGGACACGGAAAGCTGCATTCCGGGCAGGCATAAATCTAATCATCCCTCAATCAGATGCACACTGGTTTATTCATAACATTTGAAGGTATCGACCAGAGCGGAAAATCGACGCAGGCAGAACGGCTCGCCAAGCGGCTGGAAGAAAACGGTTACATGGTGAAGTCGTGGCGGGATCCAGGAAGCACGCTGATCTCTGAGCAGATACGCGACATCCTGCTGTCGGCGAAGAACCACGGCATGAGCCCCATCGCGGAACTGCTGTTATACGAAGCCGCGCGCGCGCAGATCGTCGCGGAATGCATCCGGCCCGCGCTTGAAAAGAAGCAGATCGTTATCATGGACCGGTTCTACGATTCCACCACAGCTTATCAGGGTTACGGCCGCGGCAT